>NZ_JBHYVB010000010.1:94616-107785 GCF_042750115.1 Streptomyces sp. NPDC059455 | reverse complement strand
AGATGCACGGACGAGCAGGCTTCACCTTGCTCCGGCACCGCATCCTCCTCGGATAGCAGCACGCTCCGTTACCACCGAATGTGAGACAGGGCCGTTGATTGGACAGACCCACCACCGCTACTTCACCCACCGCATCCCGACCCCAACAAGCGACCGCGACCACACTGCGACCACCGGCCTCAGCAACACGAAAAAGGCCGCCTTCCCATCTCTGAGAAAACGGCCTCCGACCTGCTAAAACGCTGGTCGGGACGACAGGATTTGAACCTGCGACCCCTTGACCCCCAGCCGTCAGCTACGCCCGCGGCCGCGTCGCTGACCTGGCCGCCGTCGCCCGTTCGACGAAGGCCGGGGCGGTACTCGGTGGCCCCTCGTCACCAAGTACCGAGGAGAAGGGACCGACGCCACCGAGACCGACCCGACAAGGCGGTGATCGCCGCCACTGGGTCCAGCAACCGCAAGGTCGTCCTGCCCAAGGAGCCCTCGGCGCGCCTTGCGCCGCACGCGGGCCGGGGTCAGCCAGCCGTCTTCACCTTGGTCGCCTTGGCAACCTGGCAGGTCTTCGGCATGGCGGCGGAGTCGCCCTTCCACGCGGCGGAAGCGAGCGCGCTCTTCATGGCTCCGGCTTGGACGGGCTGGTTGGTGAGGGTGGTGTAGACCGCCTGGTCGGGATGTGCGGAGTTCAGGAAGCGGACCTTGACGGTGTAGGCGTAGTCCGCCGCGCCGTTCGCGTTGTCGAGCTGGACGACCGCGAACAGCTTGGACGCGTCGCGCAGCTGGCACGACTTGATGCTGACCTCGACTTTGGACGTCACCGCCTGAGCGGTGCCGGATCCGCCGGTCGACCCGCTCGCCGAGGCGGACGGCGACGATGTGGTCTTCGAACTCGGCGAGCTGCCGCTCGTGCCCTTCTTCCCATCCTTCCCGGCGTCGGACGACGCATCGCCCGATCCGCCGCTGGAGCAGGCCGAGAGAGCGAGAAGGGCGGCGGCGAGCGCGCCGAAAGCGGCGACGCGAGGAAGATGCATGGTGGAAGGTCCCCCGTTAGGACACAGGTTCGCCGGACGGACCGGCCGAGTCCGCTTCACGCTACACCTGCCGCGATAGCCACGTGCCAAGCGGCTGAGCGATCACTGTCTCGCCCGCTGCCCGGCCTGCGGGCGCCACAGCCGGGGCTTGGACTACCACCACGTGACCGGGCAACGCGTACACGTCTGCCCCTCACCCGCCTGCCAGCGCCAGTGGCCCGTCGACGACTCCCCCAGGTCCTCGCCGGACCCCGCGGCCACAGAGCACCACCAGGACCAGCGCGCCGCCCTCGGGCGACGTCGTCGCCAGCCAGGTAGGGGCGCCGCCGAGTCGTTGACGGGGTTGCCGCCGGACACGTCGGGCAGGGCGTATTCCCCGTTTTGCCTAACCGGCCACCTCGTACTGCCCCACCTCACGGAAGTAGCGCAGGGTTTCCGGGGAACCGTCGTCGAGGGCGGCGTTGGCTGCGGCGCGCAGGGCATCACTGATGTTCGGAGCCGCGAGCATGCGAGCTATGTAGACGGCGTCGTCCTCGGCTTGGGCCAGTCGGTAACCGGTCTCCAGCCAGGCGCGCATCTCCTCCGGGGAGTTGTTGTCGAGGAGCTTGTTGGCCTCCTCGATGACTCGCTTGTCATTGTTCTGTGTTGCGACGTGGAGGATGCGGGCGATGGCGACCCGGTCGTCCTCGGCCTGAGCCAGCCGGTAGCCGGTCTTCAAGAAGGTGCGCATGTCATCCACGGTGCCGTTGAGGGCCTCATTGGCCTCTCGGGCGACCCCCCGGCCGCTTCCCTCGTCCGCCAGGATGGCGGCGATCGCCGCACGCAGTTCGTCCTCCGACATCTCGTCCACCGGTGTGTCGGACGTGGTCGCCACGGTGGTGGTGACCGGAACTGCCGAATCATTGGCAAACGCCGGGGCGGTGAAGAGGAGGGCTGGGGTCAGGGCGGTGGCCACGACGAGCAGAACCGCACGCGTCGGTCTCATGAGTATACGCCTCCGTGTTCGAGCTTCGGGTATGCAGATGATCACCCATGCGCGCCACAATCGCACGAGGAATCGGTTAGTCCGGAAAAGCGCACCCGCCGTCGCCGACGCCGTCGGTCACCGAATTGCGGGAAGCCGGCGCCCCGGTCCAGGTCACCCACCATCACATCGACCGGCCACCGGTCCCCCGCAAACACCCGCGGCCCGACTGCCCGTTCTGCGCGGTGCTCGGCGCCTGGCAGTACTCGGGCCGGCCCGTCGTCCTCGTACGACACACCTCGGCGCGCGCGGACTCGGCGCACGCATGCAATCCCCCTGGAAAGGGACATGAATCGGTATGACCGTCGCCTCACAAGCCCCGGCCCAAGTCTCGACTCAAGTCCCGGCCCAAGGCCGTGCCGCCCGGCTGGTGGGGCGGGCCCCCGCCGGGATGCGGCCGTATCAGGAGTTGCTGCGGCTGGACCGGCCGGTGGGGCCTGGCTGCTGGTGGTGCCCGGATGGATCGCTCTGGGAGCGATCGCGGGGCCCCGGGACGGGGGCCTGCTCGGGCTGCTGCTCCTGGTGTACGGGGTGCTGTCGAGAGGGGCCGCCAGCGGGCTCAACGATGTGCTGGACGCGCGGTTCGACGCACAGGTGCCGCGTACGGCGGGGCGGCCCATCGCCTCCGGGCGGCTGGCGGCCGGGCGGGCGCTGGTGCTGTGTGTCGTGGTGGGGGCCGTCGCTCCGCTGGTGATGGGGTTCTGGAGTGTGGAGGCCGTGGTGTGGGCGGCGGCCGGGGCGCCCCTCGCGGCAGCGTATCCGTATATGAAGCGGGTCACCCACTGGCCGCATGTGTGGCTGGGGATCACCATCAACTGAACGGTGCCGCTGGTGTACGGCCTGCTCACCGGAGGGCTCGGGGGCGGGGGCGGGGTGCTGTACGGGGCGCTGATCTGCTGGGCCGTGGGGACGGACGTGATCTACGCCTGCCAGGGCCGGGAGGCCGATGTGCGGGCGGGGGTGCGGTCGGCCGCCGTGCTGCTGGGGCGCCGTAGCCGGGTGCTGGTGGGCGGCGTGTACGCGGGGTGTGTGGTGCTGCTCGCCTGGTTCGGGGTCGTGGCCGGGCTCGGGCCGCTGTACTGGCCCGGACTGTGCGTGGTCGCGGGGCAGTTGGGGTGGCAGGTATGGCGGGCCGACCCTGCGGACGTCGGAGCCTGCGGGCGGGCGTTCGGCACCAACCCCTTGTGCGGACTGCTCATCCTCGTGGCCGTGCTCGCCGGGCGGGTCGGTACGCTCGGCTGAGCGACACGGACCCTGGAGGTGCTGGTGGGACTGCGGGAACGGATCGCGGCGGAACTCACGGCGACCATGCACGGCGGGGATCTCAAGCTGGAGCGGTACGCGGGGCCGCCCGGTGATCCCGGGCTGTTCGGGATCGCGCCGGGGGACCCGGTGTGGCGGGTGCACGGGCACGCCACCGGGATGCTCACCGGCGGGTTCGCCGCGCTCATGCTCCAGTCGCTGCATCCGCTGGCCATGGCGGGGGTCGATCAGCACTCCGACTTCCGCGCCGATCCGGTCGGGCGGCTGAACGGAACCGTACGGTTCATCACCACGACCACCTTCGGCTCCTCGGCCGCCGCCCGCGAGGTGATCGACCTCGTCCGGCGGATCCACACCCGGGTGCACGGCACCACCCCGGACGGCCGGCCGTACCGCGCCGACGACCCCGACCTGCTCGCCTGGGTGCACACCGCCGAGGTACGCAGCTTCCTCGCCGGCCACCAGACCTACGCACCCCGGCCGCTCCGGCTGACCCCCGCCGAGTGCGACGCCTACTACCGCCAAGCCGCCCCCGTGGCCGAGGCGTTGGGCGCACGGAACGTACCGCGCACGTCCCTCGAAGCCGAGCGCTATCTGACCCGCCTCCGCCCCCAACTCCACGCCACTCCGGCCGCGTTGGACTCGGTACTGTTCCTCCGCCGCTTCGGACGCACCCGACGGGAGCGGCTGGTCGTAGGCCTGCTCACGAACGCCTCGGTCGGACTCCTCCCCGACTGGGCCCGTACCGAACTGGGCATCCGCCGCCCGGCCGCCGTCCGCACCGGCTGGGACCGGCCCTTGGCGACGGCCGTCGGACGCACCCTCCAGTGGGGGGCTCGGGCCCTCCCGGATCCAGGCCGCCGCACGGGGGCGGCTGGCGAGGGCGCGGCAGGGATGACGTCGGCCGTGCCCCGACCTGGGCACGGGATAAGCCACGATGTGGCCGCTTCGACTTCAGACGGGCAGGAAGTCCCTCGCTATGTGTGCCGCCATCCGCTCCAGCAGGGGCCCCGCCTGTGCGAGGCAGCGGGGGACGTCGGGCTCCAGTTCGGTCAGGGCGTAGGCCCGATGGATGCCGACGGCTTTCAAGGAGGCGGGGTCCAGAGACAACCGGCCGCAGACGGCGACCACGGGCAGGCCGCGTGCGCGGGCCCGGGAGGCGACGCCCGCCGGTGCCTTGCCGTGGAGGGTCTGGTCGTCCAGGGAGCCCTCACCAGTGATCACCAAATCCGCTCGGGCCAGGGCCTCGCCGAAACCGAGCAGGTCCAGCATCACCTCCACTCCGGGGCGAAACCGCGCCCGCAGTGCGGTGAGGGCGCCGAAGCCGAGGCCGCCGGCCGCCCCGGCCCCGGGTGCCTCGGCCGTGCCGAGCGCTCCGCACGTTCGCGCGTAGTGGCGCAGGGCGCCCTCGAGGATGTCCACCTCCTTGGGGGAGGCGCCCTTTTGGGGCCCGTAGACCGCGGCCGCGCCCTTCGGCCCGAGCAGCGGGTTGTCGACGTCGCTCGCCAGTACGAGGTCCACCTCCGCGAGCCGGGTGTCGAGCCCGGACAGGTCGGCCTTCGCGAGCCGGGCCAGGGCCGCCCCGCCGGGGCTGACCGGGGCGCCGGACGCGTCCAGGAACCGCGCGCCGAGCGCCGACAGCATCCCCGCGCCGCCGTCCGTCGTCGCACTGCCGCCGACGCCCAGGGCGATCGAACGGGCCCCGGCGTCCAGCGCGGCGCGCAGCACTTCGCCGGTGCCGTACGACGTGGCGGTGAGCGGCGCGAAGACGTCCGCCGGGAGGTGTCGCAGCCCGGACGCCTCGGCCATTTCGACGACCGCGGCGCCGTTCCGCAGGGCGTAGGCGGCGGTCACCGGCGTGCCCATGGGTCCGGTCACGCGTATCTCGCGTCGGCCGAACCCGGCCGCGACCGCGGCGTCCACCGTCCCGTCACCGCCGTCGGCGACCGGTACGGACGCTACCGACGTGTGGGGGGCCGCCCGCCGGAGCCCGGCAGTGAGCCGTTCGGCTACCTGAGCCGCGGTCAGTGACCCCTTGAACTTGTCCGCCGCGATCAGTACGCGCACCCGTTTCCCTCTCGTTCCGGGCCGGGCGGCGATCCGCCCGGCGTCGTCCGCCGGCGCGGTCAGGGGGCTGTCGCCACCAGGTCGCGTACGCGGGCGGCCACGGACGGCTCGCTCCCGTCCAGCGCTTTGGCCAGTCCGTCCGGATCGGTCAGCGGGCGCCTGTCGACGACGCCCCGCGCCCATTCCGGTGGAGCGCCGCACTCGGTGATCAGGACCCGAACCGCCTGGGCGGCGGGCAGCAGGTCGAACCAGCGCAGCCCGAGCGTGGCGAGGCCGGCGGGGGTGGGCTCGCCGAACAGCCGGAGCCGCGCCAGGCCACCGTCGGGATAGATATCGAGCTTGACGTGGCTGACGGGGCGGGAGGCGTCGATGCGGAAGCGGTGCCGGGTGTCCCGCTGCAGCCGGATGCGCGGCAGCAGGTCGAACCAGGCCGCGGGATCGTCGGGGTCCGCCACCGTGGCGTCGATGCCCCGCAGCCGTGCCGAACCCGGGGAGTTTCCGATGAAGTACGAGGTGTCGAGGGCCGCTTGGGCGAGATGTCCGTGCGCGGCGAGTTCGACGATCACCCAGTCGTTGCCGCCACCGCGGCGTCGGCGGGTTTCCCAGCCGTCGCCCATCGCCCGGGGCAGCCCCGGGGACAGCACGTTGTTGGGCGGGGAGTAGAAGCGGTCACTGGCGTCGACGACGCGGCCGCCGTTCTCCACCGCGCCCAGGTCCCAGGCGGAGCCGGTGAGGAACCGCGGGTCCGGGATCACGTTGCCGTGGACACGCAGCCGGGCCACCCCGCCGTCGGGGTGGATGTTGAGGCGGACGTGGGTGAAACGCCGGTCGGCCTCGACCTCGAAGTGGTGTTCGGTGTCTCCGCGCAGCGGGCTCGGCGGAACGATCGGAACCCATTCGGCTTCTTCGAGTTCGGCCGGCGTGGGATAGCCCTCGGCGGCACACGCGTCGAGGGAACAGGACTCCGGGTAGTTGCCGGTGAAGTGCGCCGTGTCGACGACGACACCGCGGATCACGCCCGGCGCGCCGAGCCGTACGACGGCCCAGTCGTGGTCGCCCGCCTCGTATTCGGGGCGGCGGCGCCGGGTTTCCCAGCCGTCCATGATCTGACCCTTGTGCCCGAAGGTGTGGGGCTGGAACACGGGTGCCGTGGGGCGCAGCAGATTTTCCTTCTCGGCGAAGAACTCGTCGTTGGCCGCGATAACACCGCCGCCGAGGGCGCGGGCGGCGAGGTCGGGAAGCTGGGTGAAGTCGCTCATGCTCTCTCTCCTGTTCCCGAGGGTCAGCCGCGGGCCACGCGGAGCGCCGTCGGGGCGTGGTCGGGGCCGGTGGCCAGTTCCTCGAACTCCGCGACGTTGTCGAGTTCGGTTCCCATGGACACGTTGGTGACGCGTTCGAGGATGACCTCGACGACCACCGGTACCCGGTACTCGGCCATGAGCTTCTTGGCCTCTTCGAGGGCGGGCGCGATGCGGTCGGGTTCGAAGACGCGGACGGCCTTGCAGCCCAGCCCTTCGGCGACCTTGACGTGGTCGACGCCGTAGCCGCCCACCTCGGGGGCGTTGACGTTGTCGAAGGACAGCTGGACGCAGTAGTCCATGTCGAAGCCGCGCTGCGCCTGGCGGATCAGACCGAGGTAGGCGTTGTTGACGACGACGTGGAGGTAGGGGATCTGGAACTGGGCGCCGACGGCGAGTTCCTCGATCATGAATTGGAAGTCGTAGTCGCCGGAGAGGGCGACGACGGTGGCGTTCGGATCGGCGGTCGCGACGCCCAGGGCGGCGGGCACGGTCCAGCCCAGCGGCCCGGCCTGGCCGGCATTGATCCAGTGCCGGGGGTGGTAGACGTGGAGCATCTGCGCGGCCTGGATCTGGGAGAGGCCGATCGTGGAGACGTAGCGCGTGTCGGGCCCGAACGCCTTGTTCATCTCCTCGTAGACCCGCTGCGGCTTGACCGGCACCTGGTCGAAGTGGGTCCTGCGGAGCATGGTGGCCTTGCGCTGCCGGCAGCTGTCGGCCCAGTCGCCGCGGTCCCTGAGGGCTCCGGCGGCCTGCAGCTCCCTCGCCGCCTCGACGAAGAGCTCCAGCGCGGGCCCGGCGTGGGAGACGATGCCGTAGTCGGGGGGAAAGACCCGGCCGATCTGGGTGGGTTCGATGTCGACGTGGACGAAGGTACGCCCCCGGGTGTAGGTGTCGAGGCCGCCGGTGTGGCGGTTCGCCCAGCGGTTGCCGATGCCGAGGACGAAGTCGGACTCCAGCAGGGTGGCATTGCCGTAGCGGTGGGAGGTCTGCAGACCGACCATGCCCGCCATGAGCGGATGGTCGTCGGGGATGGAGCCCCAGCCCATCAGCGTGGGCACCACCGGCACCCCGGTCAGCTGGGCGAACTCCACCAGCGACTCGCTCGCGTCGGCGTTGATGATGCCTCCGCCGGCGACGATCAGCGGTCGTTCGGCGGCCTGGAGCAGCTCGACGGCCTTGTCGATCTGCGCCCGGGTGGCGGCGGGCCGGTGGGCCGGAAGCGGCTCGTATGTCTCCAGGTCGAACTCGATCTCCGCCATCTGGACGTCGATCGGCAGATCGATCAGCACCGGACCGGGCCGGCCGGAACGCATGAGGTGGAACGCCTGTTGGAGGGCGCCGGGCACCTGCGCGGGCTCCAGCACGGTCATCGCCATCTTGGTCAGCGGCCCCGCGATGGAGGCGATGTCGACGGCCTGGAAGTCCTCCTTGTGCAGCTTGGCCACGGGTGCCTGGCCGGTGATGCACAGGATCGGGATCGAGTCCGCCGCGGCCGAGTACAGACCGGTGATCATGTCGGTGCCCGCGGGGCCGCTGGTGCCCACGCAGACCCCGATGTTCCCGGCGTTCGCACGGGTGTAGCCCTCGGCCATGTGCGAGGCCCCCTCCACATGCCGGGCGAGGACATGTGTCAGGCCGCCATTGGTGCGCATCGCGGAGTAGAAGGGATTGATCGCCGCACCGGGCAGGCCGAAGACATGGGTGGTTCCCTCACGCTTGAGGATCTCCACCGCCGCCTGGGCCGCGGTCATTCGAGCCATGGGGATGCTCCTGTCGATTGGTACATCGGGGGGTGGGTTCAGTGGGTGGCGCGGCCGGCCAGTCGCTCGACGCCGCGCAGCAGGGCGGAGTGGTCGAGCCCGCCGTCGCCGCGGGCGCGGGCCGAGGCGACCAGCTGGGCGACGAGAGCGCCGACCGGCAGGGGCGCCCCCACGGCGCGTGCAGCGTCGGTGACGATGCCCATGTCCTTGTGGTGCAGGTCGATGCGGAAGCCGGGCTTGAAGTCGCGGTCGAGCACCGCCTGCCGCTTGCGGGCCAGGACGGTGGAGCCGGCCAGGCCCCCGCCCAGGACCTCCAGTGCCGCCTTCAGGTCCACGCCGGCGTTCTCCAGGAAGACCACGGCCTCGGCCAGGGACTGCAGGTGGATGGCCACCATCAGCTGGTTGGCGGCCTTGACCGTCTGCCCGGCCCCGTGCGGGCCGACGTGCACGATGGTGGTGCCCAGTGCCTCGAACACCGGCCTGGCGTCGGCGAAGTCGTCCGGGTCGCCGCCGACCATGATGGACAGCGCCCCCTCGATGGCACCCGCCTCGCCGCCGGACACCGGGGCGTCGAGCGTACGCAGGCCCTTGTCCCGCGCGGCGGCGTCCACCTCCAGCGAGGTCTGCGGGGTGATGCTGCTCATGTCGATCAGCAAGGTGCCCGGCCCGGCGTGTTCCAGGACGCCGCCCTCGCCGAGGACGACCTCCTTCACCTGCGGGTCGGCCGGGACCATGGTGATCACGACCTCGGCTTCGCGCACCGCCTCGGCGATGCTGTCGGCGCCCCGGCCACCGGCCGCGACCAGGGTGTCCACGGCCGCGCGGCCTCGGTTGTAGCCAGTGACGGTGTGTCCGGCCTTCACCAGGTTGGCGGCCATCGGGCCGCCCATGATGCCCAGGCCGATGAAGGCGATCTTCCGGGAAGTGGCGCTCATCGTGGGTTCCTTCGTGTCGTCCGTGTCGTCCGTGTCGTCCGTGTCGTCCGTGTCGTCCGTGTCGTCCGTGTCGTCCGTGTCGTCGTGGCGGTCCGCAACAGCGGGCCGGGCACCGGGTCAGGCGTGGCGGTCGCTGCCGCGCCGCTCGCGTGGGAGCCAGTCGAAGCTGTCCGCGCTCGGGCCCTCGGGCTTGTACTCCAGGCCCACCCAGCCGGCGTAGCCCGCGGCCTCGAGGCGCAGCAGCGGCCCGTCGAGGTCCAGCCGCCCCGTACCGGGCGCGCCCCGCCCGGGTGCGTCGGCGATCTGGACATGGCCGATGCGGTCGGCGTGGGTGGTGATCACCCCGGCCACGTCGTCGCCGTTGACGGAGAGGTGGTAGAGGTCGGCCAGGAGACGGAGGTTGCGGCTGCCGGACTCGACCGCCACCCGGTCGATGACGGCGATCGCGTCCGCCGCGGTGAGCAGCGGGTACGCGGGGGCGCCGCTGACCGGCTCCAGCAGGATCGTGCCGCCGACGCGCTCGGCGGCCTTGGCCGCCAGCGCCAAGTTCTCCACCGCCAGGTCGTCCTGCTCGGCCGGGGCGGCGCCGTCGACCCGGTTGCCGTACAGCGCGTTGAACGAACGGCATCCCAGTTGCTCGCCGATCGCCACGGTGACGTCGATGTTGTCGCGGAACTCCGCGGCCCGGCCCGGCCAGGACACCACGCCCCGGTCGCCCCCGGGCATGTCCCCGGCGAAGAAGTTCAGGCCGGTCAGGCGGACACCGGCGGCACGCACCGCCCGTACGAAGGCATCGACCTCCGCGTCCGTCGGCACCGCCGTCGCATAGGGCCACCAGAACTCGACCGCGTCGAACCCCGCGGCCTTCGCGGCAGCCGGACGCTCGAGCAGCGGCAGCTCGGTGAACAGGATCGACAGATTGACTGTGTGGGGAAGTCGGTTCTTCATCAGTGCTCCCGGCCGAGGCTCTTGAGGTATGGACGCCAGCCACCGAAGTCGGTGATCTCCTTGTGAACGCCCTTCTCGAGCTCGCCGCGGCGAAGGACCATCGAGAAGGACGAGGAACCGTCCCGGAGCCGGATGATCCAGAACTCCAGTTCCGGCGGCTCGCTGGGCAGCAGGTGGTCGCGCAGCACCTCGTCGGGGACGTCGTAGACCTCGCCTTCCACCGCGGTGGAGACAGCGGGGTCGGGCAGCAGCCCGGGGCAGGTGTCCCGGATCGAGAAGAAGCGGTAGCCGGGGGCGGTGCGGGTCCGGGCCACGAGGGGGGCTCCGCGCAGGTGGTGATGGAAGGGGCCGCCCTCCATCGCCTGGCCGTTGAGGAACATGCGTGCCATGGGATCTCCCCTTTCTTGAGGGCGTGTGAGTACGGGTGATGGGCCGGTTTCTTGAGGGCGTGTGAGTACGGGTGAGGGGCCGGCACCGGAGTGGGGTGGTCAGCGGGGGTCGGCGTAGCACCGGACCCCTTCTGCGATGTGGATAGTATTTTCTGCATTGTGGAATAACAACCCCGCCGACCACTCATCCCCGACACCCTCGCCTTACGTCCCACGCCTCGCGGTGTCAGACTCATCGGCACGGCGGCGACGCCCGGACGGACGGGCGGAGCGGGAACGTGAAAGGCCTTGACAGGCCCTCACGGCGGACCTATACATCTGCCAATCGAAAAATAAATTCCGCATGGCGAAAAATACTTCGGCCCCGTCTCAGCTGCCGCCGAGGCCTTGGCCGACGGCCCCGGCCAGCGGCCTTGGTCAGCGGCCTTGGTCAGCGGCAGGCGATCCGCTGAGGCACCGCCTCTCCCACGCCATGCGCGGCGTCCCCACGGCCCCGTCCCGACCGCACCGCACGAGACGTGCCACCCACCCCAGACGGCCTCGCCCCACCAGTGGAGTACGGCCCGGCCCAGGAGGTTCTCGACGTGAAACCCATCCATCTGCTCGGCGCGATCCCGTTCCTCGGGATCCTCGGGGGGATCTTCTTCGCGAACCGGGTGACGCCCTACGTCCTCGGTATGCCGTTCAACCTCTTCTGGCTGGTCATGTGGGTCGTGCTGATCTCGGCGACCATGGCCGTCATCTACCACCTGGATCCGGCGAACCGGGAGGAGCAGAGCTCATGATCGCCCTCACCGTCATCTTCGCCTTCCTGCTCGCGGCCCTGGGCCTGGGACTGCGCGCCCGCCGTGGCAGGGACATGGACCTCGAACAGTGGTCGGTGGGCGGCCGCGGCTTCGGGACGGTCTTCGTCTTCCTGCTGCTGGCCGGCGAGATCTACACGACCTTCACCTTCCTGGGCGCCTCGGGATGGGCCTACGGCAAGGGCGCGCCCGCCTACTACATCCTCTGTTACGCCTCACTTGCCTACGTCCTGTCGTACTGGCTGCTCCCGGCCGTGTGGCGCTACGCCAAGCAGCACCGGCTGATCTCGCAGTCCGACTTCTTCGTCGCCAAATTCAACAGCCCGCTGCTCGGCGCGCTGGTGGCCCTCGTCGGAGTCGTCGCGATGGTGCCCTACCTCGTCCTGCAGCTCAAAGGGCTGGGGATCATCGTGTCCGTCTCCTCCGACGGCCGCGTCTCCTCCCACTGGGCCATCGTGATCGGCACGGTGGCGCTGACCCTCTATGTGACGATCTCAGGCATCCACGGCTCGGCCTGGACCTCGGTGCTCAAAGACGTCGCCATCCTCGCGATCGTCCTCATCCTCGGCATCTACCTGCCGATGCACTACTACGGCGGCGTCGGGGAGATGTTCCACGCGGTGGACAAGGCCCACCCCCAGCTCCTCACCCTGCCCTCCAGCGGCATGAGCACCTCGTGGTTCGCCTCCACCGTGCTGCTCTCGGCGGTCGGCTTCTACATGTGGCCGCACACCTTCAGCGCCTCCTACAGCGCCCAGAACGAACGCGTCTTCCGCCGCAACGCCATCTTCATGCCGCTCTACCAGCTCATCCTGCTCTTCGTCTTCTTCGCCGGCTTCACCGCCATCCTGGTCGTGCCCGGCCTCAAGGGCGCCGACGCTGATCTGTCGCTGCTGCGCATCACCACCGCCACCTTCCCCTCCTGGTTCGTCGGCATCGTCGGTGGCGCCGGGCTGCTCACCGCGCTGGTCCCCGGATCCCTGCTGCTCATGACCTCCGCGACCTGCCTGTCGAAAAACGTCTACCGCCTCGCCCGGCCCCACACCAGCGAGAAGCACATCGCCCGCCTCGCGCAGCTGCTCGTCCCCGCCCTCGCCCTGGTCTCCCTCTACTTCACCTTCAACGGCGGCAGTTCGATCGTCTCGCTGCTGCTCATGGGCTACGCACTGGTCACCCAGCTCTTCCCGGCACTGCTGGCGAGCCTCGCGCCACGGCAGTTCGTCACCAAGGAGGGAGCGGCGGCGGGCATCGTCGTCGGAGTCACCACGGTCGCCGTCGTCACCCTCTCCGGAGTCACGGTGGGCAGTCTCCTGCCGGGACTCCCCCAGGCGGTGAAGGACCTCAACGTCGGTGTCATCGCCCTCGTCCTCAACACCGTGGTCATGGTGGCCACCTCCGCCGCCACCCGCACCGCGAGCCCCGCCCCCGTAACCACCGCCGCCCTGCGCCCCGAACCCGAGGCCACGGCCGGCACCGGCTGACCCGCTCCCCCGGGCCGGGACCTCACACGGGCACTCCCGGCCCGGACGGGAATCCCCGGGGCGGGGGGGGGGGCCGCCCCCCGCCGGGGCGGGGGGGGGGGGGGCCCCCGGGGGGGGGCCCCGCCCCCGCCCGCGGGTAGGAACCCGGACAGAGCCGCGGCGCTAGGGTG
>NZ_JBHYVB010000010.1:0-94606 GCF_042750115.1 Streptomyces sp. NPDC059455 | reverse complement strand
CCCCGCCCCCGCGCCCCCGCCCCCCCCCCGCGCCGGGGCCCCCCCCACCCCCGCGCCGCCGCGGCGCGCGTCCCCCCCCCCCCGCGCGCCCGCCCCCCCCCCCCCCCCCCCCCCCCCCCCCCCGGCCTCCTCCGGTGACACGGACAGGACCCCGTTCTCAGCCATCAGAGCGTGGAACTGCTGCTGCTCGTAGGGGACACCTGCCGACAGCGCGGCGATGCGCCAGTGGAGATGCGCATTGCCCTGCCAGCTGCCGAGGGAGTACAGGTACGTCCGCTCGGGTCCGCAAACACCCTCGACGGCCAGGGCGACCTCGCGGACGACCCGCATGAGCCGGAGGTAGGCCGCTTCGTCCAGGTCGCGGACGACGTGTTCGATGTGCGCCTTCGGCGCGACGAGCACCTTCCCCCGTACGGTGGGCCACCGATCCAGGAATGCCCCGTGGTCCTGGTCCTCATAGACCGTCTCGTGCGAGTAGTCCGGATGCCCGGCCAGGAACGCGCAGACGAAGCACGGTCCGCTCCGCGTGCGAGCCGTGTATGCCTCAAGGTCCATGGCCTGCCGGTCAGTTGGCATCCGCACTCCTCTCATCGGGGTGCTTCAGTGTGCTACGGCCACCCGGCTGCGAAGCCGAGCCCGGCCGCTCAACCGCCGAGTTGTCGCCGGGCAGCCTCATACGGCGGGTCGTCGCCGACAGGAGCAGGGCGGCGAGGCTGAATGACGTGCCGAGAACTGTCACGGCGGGCCCGCCCGCCGTTGCCCGGACGGTGAACGCCATCGGCGACTGGTGGTCGCTGCTGATCGTGCGGGACGCCTTCGGTGCTTCACCCCCGGCGAGGACCACTCCCGCCTGCTGGACCGCCGGACCGGCCGCCCGTTGCGCCCTGTGCGGATTCAGGCGGCGGACGGCCGGCCGGTAGAGCCGGAGGACACGGTCGTGGAGAGGGTGCGGGAGAAGGAGGGCGGGAAGCGAGGGTGATCTCCGACAGGTGACAGGGTTGTTGCCGCATCCGAGTCCCGCGCGCGCACCGGCGGCAATACGATGCGATCACACGACCCCGCCTCTCCGTCACGGTGGCCCTTCATGAACAGCGTGTACTCGCCCATCCTGGAGCTCAATCTCCTCCGGGAGTTCAATGATCAGTTCGGGACGCACAGCTACGCGGATGGCTTCGAGCTGCTCGAGTACGACGACAAGAACGAACTCAAGGGCTGGCTGGAAGATCCCAAGAACCCCAGCCGCGCCGAGTTCTTCGACCAGCTGATCCCTTTCGCACGCGCCACCGGCAGTGGTTCGGGCTACGCGCTGTGGCGGTTCGACGACCGGGCCGACCTCGCGGACCTTCCCGTCGTGTTCCTCGGCGACGAGGGCGACGTGTGGGTCCATGCGCGCAACCTGCGAGAGCTGCTCCGGCTGCTCCCCGTCGAACGCGACGTCGCCTACGAGGACGAGGACCTCGACGAGCTCTTCCCGGCGCGTCAGGAATACCTGATGTGGCTGGAGCGGAACTTCGGTCTCACCCCGCCCGACGAAGACGAGGAAGCGGCCATCGGCAAGGCGGCCATGTGCGCGTTCGGCCCGCGGTTCGCCACATGGCTGGCACGGTTCACGAACGAAGGCGTGATCGATGACATGGTCAAGCTGCTGGACGGTTGAGCTCGGCGCGGGCGGCCGTTCAGGCGGTCTCGGCCCGGGTGCGACGTGCCTCGTGGAGGAGTTCGCCCCACCACAGCAGCTCGTCGAGCATCGCCTTCGCGGCGCCGTTCGGGCCCTCCGGGTCCCGTAGCTCGCCCTGCGGGCCGAAGAGCTCGAAGTAGCGGGGGAACGTCACGACGTTGCGCACCGTGTGGGCCTGGAGTTCGGCGAAGACCTGGCGGAGCTGCTCGATGGCGAGCAGGCCGCCGCTGGCTCCGCTGTAGCCGACGAAGCCGATCGGCTTGGCCTCCCATTCCGTGTAGTGCCAGTCGATCGCGGCCTTCAGGGAGGCGGGGAAACTGCGGTTGTAGTCGGGCGTCACCACGACCACCGCGTCGGCCCGCTCAAGCCGCCGGGTCAGGTCCGCCATCCCGGCGGGGCGGGCCATACGGGGTTCGAGAGCGGGCGGCACCGCCGGGAGGGCCAGTGGCAGGGTGGTGTCGGCGAGATCGACGAGGTTCACCGTGAAGTGGCCGTACTCCTCGGCCCGTTCGGCGAACCACTTCGCGACCACCGGGCCGAAGCGGCCCTCCCGGACGCTGCCGATGATCACCGCGAGGTTGAGGGGTCCGCCGTTCTGGGGCTCCATGGGCATGGTTGTTCAGCACCTTTCCTTGTGCCGGGGTCCGTTGGATCGCCTTCGAATCTGCCCGAGCCACCGGGTGCCAGGAAGGCCGGGCCGAGACTGGTAGTGGCACGGCCACGATCCGCACCGGCGCGGCTGTTACGTTCACCACGTGAGCGACAACGAGCTGGGTCTCTTCCTCCGCAGCCGCCGCGAGGCCGTAGCCCTCGCCGACGTGGGGCTGCCCACCGGGCCGCGCCGCCGGACGCCGGGGCTGCGCCGGGCCGAGCTGGCCACGCTCGCCGGGGTCAGCGTGGAGTATGTGACCCGGCTGGAGCAGGGGCGCGACCGCAGACCGTCCGCGCCCGTGCTCTCCGCGCTCGCCGACGCGCTGCGGCTGACCGCGAGCGAGCGGGTCCATCTGCACCGGCTCTCCAAGGGCGCCGAGGGCGGGTTCACCTGCCGGGGCGGGGCCGTGCCCGGCCGTATGGTGCGGCCCACTGTGCGGGCGATGCTGGACCGTCTCGAGCCCGCCCCGGCCGTTCTGCGCAACGCGCTGGGCGAACTCCTGGCCTGGACGGAGGCGTACGAACGGCTCACCCGGCCGCTGGGGCTCCTCGATGCCCACGGCCCGGACGGCGGCCCGCCCAGCCTCGTCCGCTACGTCTTCACCGACCCGCGGGCACGCACCGCCTACCCCGACTGGGACCGGGTCGCCGATGCCCAGGTGGCCGCACTCAAGCAGGGGCCGTTCCGCGCGGACCCCCATATCGCGGCGGTCGCCGACGAGCTGACCGTGACCGCCGGTCCGGACTTCGCCGAGCGGGTGACGACCCTGCCCGGTCTGCCGAGGGCGAACGGCGTCCTGCGTCTCGTCCATCCAGAGGAAGGGGAACTCCGCCTGGCCTACGAGACGTTGGAGCTGCCCGCCGACGACGATCAGCGCCTGGTGGTGCACATCCCCGCCGACGACGCCTCCGCCGCCGCGCTAGACCGGCTGACGGGCCGCCGGTCCGGGGCGCTGCGCGCGGTGTCCGGCTGAGACCGCCGGGGACCCTCATACCGCCGGTCGGACGCGCCGTAGCGGGGGCATGAGGTGCTGGGCTTGCGGCCGTCCAGCCGTTCACCACACCGGCTCTGTCCGCGTCAGCACAAGGCGCTGGCCGCCCGCAAATCGCTGAGGGTTCGGCGCGCGACGTCACCGAAGTCGTCGCCGTTGGTCGTGTCGCTCCAGCGCTCATAGGCGATCTTCAACGCGAGCGCCCCCAGTTCCGCGGCCACGCACGAGGTCAGTTCGGGAACGCCGCGCCGCTTGAGCGCGTCGGTCATCGACGCGGTGAGATCGAGGCCCTTCAGCGCCTCGCGTTCCCGCAGTTCCGGATTGGCGGCGATCACTGCCCGCCTGCGGGCGCTCAATTCGCGGCGAGCGGGGTGGAAGGCTTCCCTCCCGACCGCGTCCAGAGCATGTGCCAGCGCTTCGAACGGCGTGGCGTCCGCCGGAGCCCCGGCGATCCCTTCGGCGAGCAGTCCGGCCATCGCGCCCCCTCCGAAGAGCACTTCCCGCTTGTCCTGGAAGTGCCGGAAGAAGGTGCTCTTCGTCAGCCCCGCGCGCTCCGCGATCTCGATCACTGTCGTGCTCTCATAGCCCCGCTCCTCGAACAGTTCGAGGGCGGCGACAGTGAGTCGCTCTGCTGCGTTGGGTTGCCAGCGGGCCATGGGGACAGTGTACGGCACTTGATCCCGTCACTCATGCTACGGTGATGGGACCAAGTCCTATCACCCAATCGTCTGTCCCGTTGGAGGTCCACCCATGAGCCGAGCCGTCGTCTACCAGACGTTCGGAGGCCCCGAGGTACTGGAACTGCGAGACGCTCCGGAGCCGCACGCCGGCCCGGGCGAGGTGCGCGTCCGCGTAACAGCCGCCGGCCTGAACCCGATGGACTGGATCATCTCCTCGACCCCCGAGACAGCGGCGATGTTCGGCGTCACCGTGCCGTCGGGCTTCGGGTACGACTTCGCCGGCGTCATCGACGAGGTCGGAGCCGGCGCCGACGGTTTCGCCGTGGGTGATCGCGTCTACGGAGGCGCGATGGCGAAGGCCGCCGCCGACTTCCTGGTCATGAAGACTCCGGCTCAGGCACCCGACGCGCTGTTTCACACACCGGACGGCATCAGCGACGAGGTGGCCACCACGCTCCCGGTGGCCGGCCTGACCGCCGTCGCCGCCCTGGAGGCGATCGGGCTGCGGTCCGGTGACACCGTCCTGGTCGGCGGTGCCGCCGGTGGCGTGGGCGTGTTCGCCGTACAGCTCGCGAAACTCGCCGGCGCCAGAGTGATCGGGACCGCCTCGCAGAGCACGTTCGAGTTCCTGCGGCAACTGGGCGCCGAGCCCGTGGCGTACGGTCCGGGACTCGCGGACCGGGTGCGGACGCGCGCTCCCGACGGCGTGACCGCCGCGACGGACCTGTTCGGCACCGAGACGGCCGAGACCGCGCTCGCCCTCGGCGTACCGCCTGAGCGGATCTCCACGATCGCCGCGGGCCCGAACCCTCCCGGCGGCGTACGCGCGATCGGGGGCAGCGAAGCCGGACCGGCCGGCCTGGAGCGGATCACCGACGCGATCCTCGCCGGCCGGGTCACCGTGCCCATCGCCGCGACCTTCCCGATACAGCAGATCCGTGACGCCGTGGCACTGCAAGCCGGACGCCACGTCCACGGCAAGATCGTCATCACGCCATGACCACACGTCTCCGCCGAGCAGCCGCGCTCCAGTGCACGGTGGCCGCCGCCGAGAAGCGGCCAGCGGCCGGACTCCGAGGGAAATGCCTGCACCGAGCCGCGGTCCGTCGGTCCGTCGGTCCGGCCGCGATGCTCGAAGGCGCGGTGGTGTTCAGCGCGGGATCACCCAGTCCGGTGCCCAGGTTCCGGCGGCGTCGTGGCCGGGCGCTGTGGTGGTGAGGTGGGCGCGGAGGGTGGCCAGTGCTGGGTGGGGGTTGTCGCGGTGCCAGAGGAGCGAGTGCGGGTAGACGGGCGTCGGGTCGGTCACCGGGATTCGGCGCAGGCCATGGTCGGCGGGCCAGATGAGGCGGGTGGGCTCGCCCATGAAGGTGGCCAGGGCGGGAGTGTCGGCGATGGTGTCGAGGAGCGCGTCGGTGCCGAAGTTGGGGCCGGTCGCCTCGATGGTGAGGCCGAACTCGGCGACGAGGTCGTCGTAGTAGGCGGCCCACTCGGTACCGGGGGCGATGCCGGGCATCCAGATCCGGTGCCCGGTGAGCTGGGCGACGGTCACCGACCGTGCGCCCGCCAGCGCGTGGGCGGGGCCGGTGAGGAGCTGGAGCGTCTCGTCGAGCACCCGGACGGAGGCGATGTCCTCGGGAAGGGGTCGGCCGGGCGCGGCGACGGCGCGGAAGGACGCGTCGATCGCACCGGAGCGAATGGCGGTGACGGCCGTCTCGATGTCGAACAGCATCATCACGTCTAGGCCGATCTCGGGGTGTGCCCGGTGGAAGCCGCGCATCAGGCCCGACTGCGCGCTGCGCGAGGCGATCACGTCGACGCGCAGCGGACGGCGGCCGGTGCGCACGGACGCGACCGCGCGCTCGGCGACGCGCAGCAGCTCGCGCGCGTGCGGCAGGAACGCCTGCCCGTCGATGGTGAGCTCGGCACCACGGGGGGTGCGGGTGAACAGCCGCACGCCGAGGTCGCGCTCCAGCGCGGCGATGCGCTTGGAAACGGCCTGCTGGGTGACCGCCAGCTCGGCTGCGGCCTCTTGGAACTGCCCCGCCTCGGCGGCGGCGACGAAGGTCCGGATGGTGTCGAGGTCCATGTCGACAGCCTATGGACACAACCATCGGTTGTGGCAAGCCGGTCCTGCGGTTGTTTGATCCCTGGATGTGGTGCTCGCTTTGATGCTTCCGATCGCGGATCGGTTGTGCGAATGAGTGGCGAGGGGCGACGGGGTATGAGGAGCGGGCGCTGGCCGGGACATCTGCTCGGACATCGGTTGGGGCGGCGGTTCGGGTGGCTCTGGGGGGCGTACGGGACCAGCGCGCTCGGCACATGGCTCGCCTTCGGCGCGTTCCCGCTGCTCGCCATCCAGGTGCTGCACTCCGGACCGGCCGAGGTCGCCGCGCTTTCCTCCGTCGGGGCCGCGGTGGGCGCGGCCGTGGCGGTGCCGCTCGGCCCGTGGGTGGAGTTCCGCCGCAAGCGGCCGGTGCTGATCACGATGGACCTGGTGCGGTGCGCGGCACTGCTGACGATCCCCGCCGCGTTCGCGTTCGGCGCGCTCACCTTCGTCCAGCTCCTGCTGGTATCGGTCGTGGTCGCGGCGGCCGACATCACCTTCCGCGCCGCCTCCGGCGCGTATCTGAAGACGCTGCTGCCGGCCGATGACCTGCTCGTCGCCAACGCCCGGTTCGAGTCCACGGCCTGGACGACCACGATCATCGGACCGCCGCTGGGCGGCGCCGCGATCGGGCTCCTCGGTCCAGTGGCGACGGTGGTGGCCGACGCGATCAGCTACCTGCTCTCGGCCCTGGGCATCCGCGCGATGGGCGAGCACGAGCCGCGCCCGGAGCGCCGGGAGGCCGCGCGCATGAGGACCGGGGACCTGCTCGATGGCTGGCGTTACATCCTCGCCGACGCGACGCTGCGTCCACTGTTCTTCAACACCGCCTTGTTCAACGGCCTGGTGATGGCCGCCCAGCCGCTGCTGGCCGTCCTGATGCTCGGCCGACTCGGGTTCGCGCCGTGGCAGTACGGCCTCGCCTTCGCCGCGCCCTCGATCGGCGGACTGCTCGGTTCGTGGCTGGCCAGACCGCTCGTCACCCGGTTCGGGCAGCACCAGGTCTTGGTCGCGGTCGGGGCGCTGCGCGCGATCTGGCCCGTCGGCCTGGCCTTCGTGGAGCCGGGGACCGGCGGGCTGCTGCTGGTGATGGGCGTCGAACTCGGGCTCATCTTCTGCTGCGGGGTCTTCAACCCCGTCTACGCCACCTACCGCCTCGAGCGCACCGCACCCGATCGAGTCGCCCGCACGCTATCCGCCTGGGCGGTGACGACCAAGGCCTCGACCGCGCTCCTGACGGCCGTCTGGGGCGTGCTTGGCGGCCTGCTCGGCCCGCGTACGGCCATCGCCCTGGGCGGCGTGCTCCTGCTGGCGACCCCGCTGCTGCTCCCCCGCCGCGCGGCAGCGCACCTGCCCGAGCCGGAACCGGAGCCGGAACCGGAACCAGGGCCGGAACCGGAGTCGACACCGCGCCGCGCCTGACGGGCCGCCGCCACGACCGTCATGTACTCGAGCCAGTCGAGCGGCAGCGCATGATGGGTCGCGATGGGGCTGACTCAGTTCCGTGGCATGTGTTCGGGACCGGCATCGGCTGCCATCCGCTCTGCCCACTCGCGCTGGGTCACGGCTCGCTCGATACGGCTGACGACGTCCTTCTTGGACGCCGCGTCCAGGGTCTCCGGGAGCTTGTCGTAGGCGTCGGGAAGGACGTCGAGGAGACCCAAGATCTGTTCGCCGGTGCTGACGGTCAGCAGTAGCTGACACCTCCACTGTGGCGACACTTCGGGACGGTGGCGGAGCCGGTGCACGAGAGTCGGGAACAGGTAGTGCCTCGCGTCGGCCGCGAGGTGCTCCCGGAGCCAGTCGACCGGGAGGCGCTGACTGAAGCCATATGCGGCGGCCTCCTGTTCCAGGTCGAGGAGCTGGCCGGTGCCGATGGCTCGGACGGTACGGGGAAGAGCTGGGGCCATGCCGAGATGATGTCAAGAAGCCACCGCGGGGCCGAGAGGTCAGCGGGGCCGGGCTGCGATGTGCCGACGGGCAGGGCCCCAGGCCGGCTCGAACTCGTCGGACGTCAGTCGCTCGGGGTCATGGCCCTCCCATTCCGAGACGGGGAGTTCGGCCGTGATCCCGAACCCGCATCGCCCGGCACGGCCGAACGTTTCCGGATGCTCCTCCGTCCTAGGAGGGACAGGGAGGGAACGCATGACCGGACGCCGCCGTACGCTACGCCGTATCGGGCGCCGCGCCGACGCCACTGACCCCCGCCGGCCCGAAAGACACACCCCCGACACCCGCACGTCCGACAGGACGGATGTGGACGTCTCGCGCGTGCGGGCGATCCTGGCGCTGGGCGGTGTGCCGTGGGGCGACCTCGATGACGGGGTGCAGGAGGTACGGCTGAAGCTGCTGGAACAACGCGCCGATCCGGCACGCGCGGCGGTCCGCGACACCTCCGCGTGGAGCAGCGTCGTCGCCTCCCGCGTCGCCGCGGACTGGCACCGGGCCGGTGCGCGCGACGACGGGCTACGTGCCCGGCTCGCAGCCCGCTGGGCGCGGCAGCCCGTCGCCGAACACACCGAAGAGGACCGCACACTTGCCCTCGCGGTGGCGGACGGCCTCGGCTCGCTGCCCCGTCATCAGCGTCAGGTACTGACGTTGCGCTACTACGCCGATCTCCCGGTGCGTGACATCGCCCGGCTGCTCGACATTCCCGAGGGCACGGTCAAAAGCCGCCTGCACACGGCCGTGGCCGCGCTGCGCGCCCGGCTGCGCGAGACGGAGGTGATCCACGGTGACCGAACCGACCGAGACTGAGGAGACCCGGCTACGACGGGCGTTCGCGCTGATCGGGGAGGAGGCCGGGCGCCCGGGCCCCACCGCGGCGTCCGCGGACCCGCCGGCCGCGGCCCGCACCGTCACAACGGCGTCCCGTCCCCAGCGTGGACAGCGGCGTGTCCGGGTGGCACTCGCCATAGCGGCAGCCGCGTGCGCCGCCGCCATCATCGTGACCGTGACGGTCACCGCCGACGGCGGCTCCGGAACCGATGCCGACGCCACAGGCCGGGGACAGACCTTCCCGGAGGCTCTCGCCTGCGCGACCGCCGTCGTGGAGGGCGACCTCACCGCGGTGCGCCCCGCCGGCCAGGGCCGGATACAGGTAACCGTGTCCGTGGACCGGTGGTTCAAGCCCGGCACAGGCCCTGCCACGGCACGGTTCGACCTCGCCGACCCCGCCGTCGCGGACCCCGCCGAGGCATACGCCACAGGGGATCACCTCCTACTCCTCGTCCCCCGGCGGAAAGGCCAGATTCCCGACGCCTACCAAGGCCAGGAGCTACGGCCGATGCGCGACCGGATCACCCGCGCCCTGCCGGGAGCAGCTCACACCACCTGCCCCGCGGAGTTCCATTGAGGTAGGGGGACCGCCGCCATGCCAGGGGACGGGCCGAGGGACTCGTGCTCGTCCGCCGTGGCCGCGACCGCGACCACCGCCTGGCCTGGCCTGGTGCCGTACATCGCGCACAGGGTCAGAAGCCCACGTCGGCCGGGCGGTATGTCGGCGCCCTGCGGACCCGGCCGGCCTGCTCGTAGGCGTAGGCCAGGCGGAGCAGGGTCGGCTCACTCCACGCCGTGCCCATGAACGTCAGGCCGACCGGCAATCCGAAGGCGAAGCCCGCCGGGACGCTGATCGCGGGGTATCCGGCGAGTGCGGCGGGCGTGGACGCGCCGCCGCCGTAGCTGTCCCCGCGGACCAGGTCGATCTTGGCCGGTGGTCCGGTGGTCGGCATCACCAACGCATCGAGGCGGAAGCGCCGTAGCACCGCGTCGATGCCTTCGGCACGCGACAGCCGGTGGTTGGTGGCCAGCGCCTCGCGGTACTCGCTCTCGGTGAAGTCCAGCCGGTGCACCGCCTCCAGACCGTCCTGTCGCACATAGCGGAGCTCGCGGTCGGCGTGTGCGCGGTTGAACGCGATCAGCTCCGCCAGGCCGCGCGGGTGGTCGCCGGGGGCGCCGGCCAGATAGGCGTTCAACGCCCGCTTGATCTCGTACACCTGAACGACCTTCGAGCTGGGGAGGTCCTCGAGCCGCTCGGCCGTCGGGATATCGGCCGGGTCGACCACGGTCGCGCCGGCGGCGCGCAGCGTGGCGATCGCCCGCTCCGCGATCTCGTCGGCGTGGTCGCTGTAGCCGAAGTACACGGTTCGCGGTACGCCGATCCGCGCACCACGCAGTCCGTCGGCGTCCAGGAAACGGGTGTAGTCACGATGGAAGTGGCCACGGCTCGCCCCGGTCGCCGGATCACGGTCGTCGAGGCCGACGAGGACGCCGAGCAGGATCGCGGCGTCGCGGACCGTGCGCGCGATCGGGCCGACACTGTCCTGGCTGGGCACGCCGGGGATCACTCCGCCGCGCCCGACCAGTCCAACGGTCGGCTTCACCCCGACGACGCAGTTCGCCGAGGCGGGGTCGATGATCGAACCATTGGTCTCGGTACCGATCCCGGCGACGCACAGGTTGGCCGCGACGGCGACCGCCGTACCGGAGCTGGACTCGTTCGGAGACCGATCCAGCTTGTAGGGGTTCCGGGTCTGCCCACCGCGGGCGCTCCAGCCGGCGTGGTGGGTGAGCGACATCCCACCGGCCCACTCGCTCAGGTTGGTCTTGCCGAGGATGACGGCACCGGCCGCGCGCAACCTGGCCGCGACCGTGGCGTCCCTTGTCGGCCGGAGTCCCTCCAGGGCGAGTGATCCGGCGGTTGTGTGCATGCGGTCCGCGGTTTCCACCAGGTCCTTCAGCAGAACGGGCATGCCGTGGAGGGGCCCACGGGGATGCTGCCCGGCGTCCAGACGCCGGGCCTCGCGCAGCGCGTCGGGATTGACCTCGATCACCGCGTGCAGGAGCGGATCGATCCGTTCGATCCGCTCCAGGTAGTAGCGGGTCAGCCGTTCCGCGTCGAGCCGCCCCTCGTCCATCCGCCCGCGCAGCTCGGTCATGCCCAGTTCGTCCAGGCTTCCGGTGGCAGGGCGGGCTTGGGCGGGGGCCGCACCAAGCCAGGGCGTGGCTGCCGCGGCGGTGCCGAGCGCGAGCATGCTCCGGCGCGTGGCGTTGATCCGGTCCATTCGGTAGGGCGTACTCATAGGTCGGCACGCTAGAGGTGCCACCGATGTACCGCGCTCCGACTGTCCCCCGGCTCTTCACTGGTGATATCCCCCTGCCGCACCGGGGGAACGCCGGAGACCGGGAGGTGCCGGCGGCGAGCCCGGCCGCGCTCACACGGTCCGGGCGAGCTCAGGCGCTTTCATCGACCGGCGGGCACGGCCTCCACGTCGCCGCGCAGAGCCCGCTCCTCCGCGTCGGCCAACCAGAAGAAGACCGGCGGCAGGCCGAGTTCGATCACCGCCAGTGCGATCTGGAACCACTGCGGCCAGCCGTGCACGGCGAGCGAGAGCAGCCGGCCCACGCCGCCCAGCAGGAAGACGCCGGCCAGCCACCGCATCGCCCGAGCCGGGATCGGATGCTGCCGCGCCGCCCAGAGCCAGGCCAGCCCGTAGCCGACGAAGCCGGCCCCCATGAAACGGCCCCAGCTGTCGACCGTCGGGCCGGCGGAACCGGCGCCGGGGATCGCCGCGTTGCCGAGTGCCACGTGGTAGAGGCCGATCGTCACGCAGGCCCAGCCCATCAGCCGTGTGAGTATGCGCAGAGTCCTGGCCATAGTCCCTCCAAGCCGTCCTGGGCGGAGCTTAGTTGACACGCGTCTACTAGATTGGGCTCGCTGGTTGACTCGTGTCAACTAAGCTCCGTTCGTGCCTCCTCGCCAGCGACTCACCCCTGCTGACCGACGCGCCCAACTCCTCGCCGTCGGCGCACGGCTCTTCGCCGCACATCCCTACGCCGATGTGCTGATGGAGGAGGTCGCCGAACAGGCCGGTGTCTCCCGGGCCCTGCTCTACCGTCACTTCCCCAGCAAGCACGCCCTTTTCGCAGCCGTCTACCAACAGGCCGCGGACAAGCTGCTCGCCGAGACGCGGCTCGACCCTGCCGACTCCCTGGTGGAGCAGCTCATCCAGGGCATGGACGTCCATCTCGACTACTTCGTGGCGAACCGCAACGCCGTCCTCGCCGCGAACCGGGTCCTGGCGGGCGACCCGGTGATCCAGACGATCATGACGAACGAGCTGGACGCACTCCGTGCGCGGCTGCTGGCCGTACTCCCGCTCGCGGACGAGAGCGCCCGTGAGGCCGTGTCCGGCGTCCTGAAGAGCTGGCTGGTCTTCGTCCAGGTCCTCTGCGTCGACTGGCTCACCCACGAGACCTGCACCCGCACCCAGCTGCGCGACGTCTGCGTCGGCGCGGTTCTCGGCGCCCTCCGGCCGCTGCTCGCCGAGGATCCCGCCCCCGGCCGGCCGCCGCAGGAGTGAGTACCCGACCTATCCGGCGGCCCGGTAGGCGCTCGGCGGGCGGCCCAGCAGGGTGCGGAAAGCGGTGGTGAACGCCGCCGGGCTGTCGTAGCCGAGGTCGGCCGCGATCCGGGTGACCGGCGCACCGGCGGCCAGGTGCCGCAGGGAGTGCACGACGCAGGCCCGTTGCCGCCACTGCGCGAAGTTCAGCCCGGTGGCACCGCGGAACCGCCGGCCCAGGGTGCGTTCGCTGATGCCCAGGTCGGCGGCCCAGCGGGCGGGCGGATCGTGGACGTCGGGGTGGCGCAGGAAGGCGTCGCACAGCCGCCGAAGTGCCGGGTCGGCGGGCAACGGGATGTCCAGGGGCAGCGGCGCCAGGTCGGCCAGTTCGTGCAGGAGCAGGCCGACCAAGGCCGCGTCGCGGCCGTGCTCCGGATAGCACGGCTTCATGTCGACGGCTGCCAGGAGGAGTTCGCGCAGCAGCGCGGAGACCTCGACGACCCGGCAGCGGGCGGGGAACCACGGCACGGCAGCGGGCTCGATGTAGAGGCTGCGGGTGCTGACCCCGGGCATGGAGACCTGGTGCTGGGTCCCGGCCGGGATCAGCACCGCGCGATCGGGGGGCACCGTCCACGTGCCCTCCGCCGTCGCCAGCTCCATGACGCCGGTCGCGGCGTACAGCACCTGGGCCCGGCGGTGCTCGTGGTACGGCAGCAGGTGGCCGGGCGGGTAGTCGGTGCCGATGGCCAGGACGGCACGGTCAATGGCGTCGACCTCGTCGATGTGGACGTTGCGCACACCGCCAGACTAGGGGCCCGGCTCCCCTGTCGGATTGGCAAAGGTTTCTGGCATTCATTCGATTGCCCGCCATACGGCCAGGTCCGTAGCGTCGTGGCAGTGCTGACCTCATACCTCATGCTTCTTCTGTTCGGCTGCCTGACCGGGATTACCACGGTGCTCTTCGGGTTCGGCGGCGGCTTCGTCACCGTCCCCGTCGTCTACGGCCTCTGGAGCGTCACGGCGCGCTCCGGCGCCGACGCGATGCACGTGGCGGTGGCGACGTCGACGGCGGTCATGGTCGTCAACTCGGTCTTCGCCACCCTGTCGCAGTGGCGCCAGGGTCGGCTGCGCCGGGAGTACATCTGGCCGATGGCCGCGTTCGTACTGGTCGGCGCGGTGGCCGGGTCGTTCGTGGCGACCCGGATCGGCGACACCGCGCTGCGGGTACTGTTCGCCGTGTATCTGCTGGCGACGATCGCCGACAGCCTGCTGCGCAAGGGCTTCCTGTCCGTCCCGCGGGCCCGAGAGCCGCGTCCGCTGAGCCGCCCGGCCAGGACGCTGGGCGGGGTCGGGATCGGCTCGGTCGCCGCCTGCCTGGGCGTGGGCGGCAGCGTCATGACCGTGCCGCTGCTGCGCCGCCGGGGCCTGCCGATGGCCGAGGCGACGGCGATGGCCAACCCGCTCAGCGTGCCCGTCGCCGTGGTCGGCAGCGCCGTCTACGCCCTCGCCGCCCCCGCCCTGCACGCCCGGGCCGGACGGCTCGGCTACATCGACCTGCTCGCCTGCGCCGCGCTGCTCGGCGGCTCGCTGCCCACCATCGCCCTGGCCCGCCGCGCCGCGGCCCGCGTCCCGGACCGGGTGCACTCCCTCGCCTACGTCGCCCTGCTGGTGATCGTCCTGCTCGTCATGCTGGTCATGGGGATCTGAACGGCAGGTTGCAGGTCACACGTCCTCGTCGTCGACGAGGACGTGGATCTCATGCGTCGCGACAACCCGCGACGTCCTTCGTCAGCGGTTCCCCCGATGGGGGCAATCGCCAGTTCGCACCGCCGCCCAGTGCCGTTCACTTGCCGACCCGATGGCGTTCGATGCCGGTCGCGTTGACGGGCGCAGGCTCTGGATCTGGACGCGGATACCCCCTTCCATCCCGTCGCGTCCCCGTGGAGATGAGGTAGATATGGCCGATCCGGGAACACGGGCTCGGGTTCCGATCCGCCGCCGCTGGTACCGCCAGTTGTATGTGTGGGTTCTGGCGGGAATGGTGCTCGGAGCCGCGACCGGCCTGCTCGCTCCCGGGTTCGGCAGATCGATGGAGGTCCTTGGCGACACCTTCGTCAGCCTGCTCACGATGCTGCTCGGGCCGATCATCTTCTGCATGGTCGTCGGGGGCATCGCCGCCGTCGCGAACCTGCGCCAGGTCGGGAAGGTCGCCCTCAGGTCGATCGTCTACTTCGAGGTCGTCACCACCATCGCGCTCATCCTCGGTCTCGCCGTGGTCAACCTGGTGCGCCCGGGTGACGGCATGGGCGTGGACGCCCACTCGCTGAAGGTGAGCGGCGAAGTTGCCCAGCACACCGATGCCGGGCAGGCGCTGAAATGGACGGACTACTTCACGCAGCTCGTCCCGGACTACCTCGACGACGCCCTGCACCGCGGGATCATGCCGCGCCTGGCCGCGATGCTCGCCGACGGCGGCCAGTACCGCCTCGGCGCCTCCGAGATGCCCAGCCTGACCAACCCCAACAACCTGTCGATCGTCACCGGTGTCCCGCCCGCTCTCCACGGCGTCCCCGGCAACTACTGCCGACTGGAGAACGGCGCGCTCGAGCTGTTGAACGATCCGAAGTTCCTCCGCGCGCCCAGCATCCACGCCGCCCTGGCGGAGCACGGCGTGCCGACCTTGATGGTCACCGCCAAAGAGAAACTGCGCCGACTCCTCGGCCACGGTGGAGTTCCCAGCGTGAGCGTCGAGAAGGCGAGCGAGACCGGACTGCCCGAGTACGGCAGCCCCGACCTCCGGCGACTCGTCGGCACCCAGCCCCCGGGCATCTACGACTGGAACGCCAGCCACTACGCCATGCGGATCGGGCTCGCGGTCCACCGCGTCCACCCGGATCTGCGACTGCTCTACGTCTCCCTCACCGACCGCGTGCAGCACGCCGCAGCGCCCGGCGACGAGCTCGCGGACCGATTCCTCATCGAGTTCGACACCCTCCTCGGCGAATACCTCGACGAGGGCTTCGTCGTCGGCATCACCGCCGACCACGGCATGAACGCCAAGCACACCGAAGACGGCACACCCGCTGTCCACTATCTGGCCGACATCCTGGAGCAGGCAGGTGTGAAGGTGCACGACGTGGTCCTCCCCATCACCGACCCTTACGTCCGCCATCACGGCGCTCTGGGCTCCTTCGCCTGGATCTACCTACCGGAGACCGAACACGCCCACGCCCGGGATGTGCTCACCGGACTTCCCGGCGTCGAGGAGATCTGGAACCGCGCCGCCGCCGCGACCGTGTACGAGCATCCACAGGACCGGATAGGCGACCTCGCCGTCACGGCGTCGGCACACGTCGCACTCGGCGGCCGAAAGCGGGACCACGATCTCTCGGGACTCCACGGCGCCCTCCGCTCCCACGGCGGCCGCCACGAGCAGCCCATCCCCCTGATCACCAGCCGACCCGTCTCCGGCCCGCTCGCCGCCCGCTACCACGCGGGAGTGCTTCGCAGCCGCGACCTCCACGACCTCGTACTCAACCACCTGACAAGGCCGGACCACGAGATCGCCTCGACAGCGGCCACTACGGCGAGCTGACCCAACTCGTTGGCCGACCGCACCGCGGAGAAACGGTGCGCGCCCGGGCCAGGTGCTGGATGGCTGACGGCCCTGTTTCAGGCATCGTAGGTGTAGAAGCCACGACCGCTCTTGCGGCCGAGGTGACCTGCCGCGACCATGCGGCGCAGCAGGGCGGGCGGTGCGTACAGGGGTTCCTTGAACTCCTCGTACATCGACTCGGCCACCGACTGGGCGGTGTCGAGTCCGATGAGGTCGAGCAGGCGGAGCGGCCCCATGGGGTGGGCGCAGCCGAGTTCCATGCCCCGGTCGATGTCGTCCGGCCGTGCCGAGCCCGATTCCACCATGCGCACCGCGCTCAGCAGGTAGGGCACGAGGAGGGCGTTGACGACGAAGCCGGAGCGGTCGGGTGCCTGGATGGTCTGCTTGCCGAGCCGCTGGACGAGGTCGCGGGTGCGCTGCACGGTCTCCTGGCTGGTGGTGAGCGCGGGGATGACCTCGACCAGCTGCTGCACGGGCACGGGGTTGAAGAAGTGCATGCCAATGAGCTGGGCGGGCCGTTCCGTGGTGACGGCGAGGTCGACGATGGGAATCGAGGAGGTGTTGGTGGCGAGGATCGCCGCCGGGTCTTCCACGACCTTGTCCAGGGCGCGCAGGACGTCGGTCTTGATGTCGCGGTTCTCGGCGACGGCCTCGATGACGAACTGGCGGTCGGTCAGGTCACTGAGGTCGTGGGTGAAGGAGAGCCGGGCGAGGGCCTGGTCTCGCTGCTCCTCGCTGAGCTTGCCACGCCGTACGCCTCCGTCGAGGGAGGCGGTCAGACGACGGCGGCCCGCCTCGACGGCGTCCGGGGTGGCTTCGGCGACACGGACATCGATGCCATGGCGGGCGGCGACTTCGGCGATGCCGGAGCCCATGAGGCCGCAGCCGACGACGCCGAGACGGGTAACGGGATCCATCTGAGGTCCTATCCGGTGAGCAGGTGGTGTGCCTGGGCTGGTCAGACGTTGCGGCGGTACTGGCCGCCGACCTCGAAGAAGGCGTCGGTGATCTGCTGCAGCGAGCAGACCCGGGCGGCGTCCATGAGGACGGCGAAGACATTGCGGTCGGTCACCGCCGCGTCCTTGAGGGCGGCCAGTGCGGCGTGGGCCGTCTCGTGGTGGCGGGCCTGGAAATCCCGTACGCGCGCGAGCTGGGACTTCTTCTCCTGCTCGGTGGCGCGCGCCAACTCCATGGCGTCGGGCTCGGCGGTGTCCGCGTGCGGGTCGCGGAAGGTGTTGACGCCGATGATCGGCAGGGTGCCGTCGTGCTTGCGCTGCTCATACAGCATCGACTCGTCCTGGATACGGCCGCGCTGGTAGCCGGTCTCCATGGCGCCGAGCACGCCGCCGCGCTCGCTGATCCGCTCGAACTCCGCGAGTACGGCGTCCTCCACCAGATCGGTGAGCTCGTCGATGATGAACGACCCCTGCAGAGGGTTCTCGTTCATCGCCAGACCCCACTCCCGGTTGATGATCAGCTGGATGGCAAGAGCCCGGCGGACCGAGTCCTCGGTGGGGGTGGTGACCGCCTCATCGTAGGCATTGGTGTGCAGGCTGTTGCAGTTGTCGTAGATCGCGATGAGCGCCTGCAGGGTGGTGCGGATGTCGTTGAAGTCCATCTCCTGGGCGTGCAGCGAGCGGCCGGAGGTCTGGACGTGGTACTTCAGCTTCTGGCTGCGCTCGTTCGCGCCGTACTTCTCCTTCATCGCCACGGCCCAGATGCGGCGGGCGACCCGGCCGAGGACGGAGTACTCGGGGTCCATGCCATTGGAGAAGAAGAACGACAGGTTCGGGGAGAAGTCGTCGATGTCCATGCCCCGGGCGAGGTACGCCTCGACGTAGGTGAAGCCATTGGCCAGGGTGAAGGCCAGCTGGCTGATGGGGTTCGCGCCGGCCTCGGCGATGTGATAGCCGGAGATGGACACCGAGTAGAAGTTGCGGACCTTGTGGGCGATGAACCACTCCTGGATGTCGGCCATCATCCGCAGGCTGAATTCGGTGGAGAACAGGCAGGTGTTCTGCCCCTGGTCCTCCTTGAGGATGTCGGCCTGCACCGTGCCGCGCACGCTTCCCAGGGCGTGCGCACGGAGTTCGGCCGTCTCCTCGGGCGACGGTTCGCGGCCCTCGGTCTCCCGGAACCGGTCGATCTGCTGGTCGACGGCGGTGTTGAGGAAGAAGGCCAGGATGGTCGGCGCGGGTCCGTTGATCGTCATGGAGACAGAGGTGGTGGGCGCGACGAGGTCAAAGCCGTCGTAGAGCGTCTTCATGTCCTCCAGCGTGGCCACCGAGACGCCGGATGTGCCGACCTTGCCGTAGTTGTCGGGGCGTTCGTCGGGGTCGCGGCCGTAGAGGGTGACGGAGTCGAAGGCGGTGGACAGGCGGGTGGCCGGCTGGCCCTCGGAGAGCAGCTTGAAGCGCCGGTTGGTGCGGAACGGGTCGCCCTCGCCGGCGAACATCCGCGCCGGGTCCTCGCTGTCGCGCTTGAAGGGGAACACCCCGGCGGTGAACGGGAAGTGGCCGGGCAGGTTCTCTCCACGCCAGAACCGCACCAGTTCCCCGTGGTCGGTGAAGCGGGGCAGGGCGACCCGGGGGATCTTGTTGCCCGACAGGGACTCGCGGGTCAGCTTGGTGCGGATCTCCTTGTCCCGGATCTTCACGACCTGCTCATCGCCGGAGTAGGAGGCGATGACGGCGGGCCAGTTCTCGATCTGCTGCGTGATGTCGTACGGGAGCTGCCTGCGGGCGTCCTCGAGCAGCGACCGCACGTTCCCGGCGTCGGAGCCCGCCTCCACGAGCTCGGCCGTGACCGCCTCCAGACGCTGCACGCGCCTTGCCGCTTCGGCCAGTTGACCGGTCTCGGCGTGGTACGCACGGACCGTCTCGCTGATCTCGGCGAGGTAGCGCACCCTATCCGCGGGAACCACCTGCCGGATGCCGGAGGAGTGACGCACGTCGACCGGCGCCAGGCTGCCCTCGGACAGCGGCAGCCCCTTCTCGGCCAGGACGGTCTTCAGGTGCTGGTGGAGCGCGGTGACGCCGTCGTCGTTGAACGTGGCCGCCGAGGAGCCGTACACCGGCATGTCCTCGGGCCGCATGGCGAACGCCTCTCGGTTGCGGATCAGTTGACGGGCCACGTCACGGAGGGCGTCCTTGGCGCCGCGCCGCTCGAACTTGTTGATCGCCACGACGTCGGCGAAGTCGAGCATGTCGATCTTCTCCAGCTGCGAGGCGGCGCCGAACTCGGGAGTCATCACGTACATCGAGGTGTCGACGAACGGCACGATCGCCGCGTCGCCCTGGCCGATGCCCGGCGTCTCCACGACCACCAGGTCGAATCCGGCCGCCTTCATCACATCGATCACGTCGGACAGGTGCTCGGGCAGCTCACGGCCGCCGCGGGTGGCCAGACTCCGGAAGAACACCCGGTTGCCGTCGAGGGAGTTCATGCGGATACGGTCGCCGAGCAGCGCCCCTCCCCCGCGGCGGCGGGTCGGGTCGACGGCGATCACCGCGATCCGCAGTTTGTCCTGCTGATCCACGCGGAAGCGGCGCACCAGCTCGTCGGTGAGCGACGACTTGCCCGAACCGCCGGTGCCGGTGATGCCGAGCACCGGGGTGACCCGCGCCCCGGCCACGGCGCGCAACTGCTCCAGGAAGTCCGTTGGCAGCTTGCCGAGTTCGGCGCCGGTGATGGCGCGGGCGATCGCGAACCGGTCGCCCGCCAGCACGGCGGCGACATCGGCCGGCTGACGATCCCAGAGGCCGAAGTCGCAGTCCTTCACCACCGAGTTGACCATCCCGGCCAGGCCCAACCGCTGCCCGTCCTCGGGAGAGAAGATGGTCACTCCGCTGCCGCGCAGCCGGTCGATCTCCTCGGGCACGATCACACCGCCCCCACCGCCCACGACACGGACGTGTTCCGCGCCCTGCTCGCGCAGCGACTCCACGAGGTACTCGAAGTACTCGACATGGCCGCCCTGGTAGGACGAGACCGCGACACCGTGCGCGTCCTCCTCCAGCGTGGCGTCCACGACCTCCCGCACCGACCGGTTGTGACCGAGGTGGATCACCTCCGCGCCCTGGGACTGGAAGATCCGTCGCATGATGTTGATCGACGCGTCGTGCCCGTCGAACAGCGCCGAAGCGGTAACCAGGCGGACGGGGTGCACGGGGCGGTGCAGATCGTTCATGAGGGCCTTCCAGAAAGGTCAGAGGCGCCGACTGAAGAAATAGTAGGACGTCCTAGTAACTTACTGGAGGCGGGGAGGGTGTGAAGAGAAGCACAGAGGCAGTGCGAGTGGCGCCCGCTCGTCCAGGGCACCGCGAACCAGCACCACATCGTCGCCCCGGACGCCGCCTCTCTCCTCTCGGCATGCGCACCGCGAGGACCAGGTCGGCGATAACCCCGACACCGAAAGGCGTGCCGCCGTTACCCCATACGGGCGTAATGTGGGCATATGGGTGATGTTCGGTGTCAATGGTGTGATGCGTTGCTACCGGATCAGGCCGGCCACAATCGGCGGTATTGCAGCCCAGCTCACCGACAGGCGGCCTGGCGGGCGCGGCGCCGATGGCCGGCGGCGGCCCGGACGCGGGAGACGATGGTGCTCGCGGGCGCGGACCTGCTGGCCCGAGTGCAGGCGGTGGCGCGGCAGACGGGTGAACTGTCGCCGGCGCGGGAGGCCGCGGTGGGCTGTCACTGTGCCGCGGTGGCGGAGGTTCCCGGGCTGGCTGAGCGGTTGGTGCGGTATGCGGTGCTTGCCGATCGGCAGGCTGGAGCCAGCTGGGCGCGGATCGGCGCCGCCTTGGGGACCAGCGGCGAGGCGGCCAGGCGCCGATTCGGGCGTGTGCGCGACCTCCCGGGAGAAGGGCGGGGGCCGCGGGACGGCGCCACGCCTGCTGTGGGCTCCGGTACGGAGCTGCTGGATGCGCTCCTGTGCGAGGCGGTGCGGGAAACGGGCGCGTCCGCGGGTCTGGTGTACCTGCTGGCGCCGGGCGGGCAGGTGCTGCGGCTGGCCATGACGACCGGGGTGCCGCCGAAGATCGCCGCACTCTGGGAACGGTTGCTGCTTCCGGCCTCGGGTCCCGTGGCGGACGCGGTCCGTGAGCGGCGCCTGGTGTGGCTCGCCAGCCAGACAGAGCTCGCGCGCCGCTACCCGAGGGCAGCGCTGGTATGGCCCTACCCCGTAGCGCTGGCCGCCGCACCGCTCACCTCCGGTACCACTGCTTGGGGCGGACTGGTGCTGCTGTGGCCCGAACCGCGCCCATCGCACCTGAGCGCGCATGAGCGCGCCGTGATCTGCTCCACCTGCGACCGTGCGGGCGCGCTCCTGCGGCATGCCGCCGCGGACGGTCACCCGATATCACCCGAGGAGCCGCGTGTGGCGGCCCCACCGCGTGCCCGGACCGCCGCGCGGGCCGCGGTGGACTTCGCCGACCGCCCTACGGAGGGCTGCCTTACGGAGGGCTGTTGCGTGCTGGACGCGGAGGGCCGGATCACCTTCATCAGCGCCACCGCCGCCGACCTGGTCGGTGGCAGCGTCCCGGATCTGCTGGGTGCCCTGCTGTGGGAGGCGCTGCCATGGCTGGACGACCCGGTCTTCGAAGACCGCTACCGGGCCGCGGTCCTCGGCCGCCGGCCCACGTCCTTCACCGCCCTGCGCCCGCCGGACCGGTGGCTGTTCTTCCAGCTCTGTCCGGACGCCTCCGGCGTCAGCGTGCGCGTCTCCCCCACCGACCACACCACCCCCATGGACCACCCGGAGCCGGAGCGCGCGTCGAACGTCGCCACACCGACGCGGGCCGGCACGCTGTACGACCTGATGCACCTGGCCGGCGCGCTCACCAAGGCCGTCAGCGTGCGGGACGTAGTCGAGCTGACCGCCGATCTGGTCCTGCCGGCCTTCGGCGCCCAGGGGTTCGTCCTGTCCGTCGCCGAGGGCGACCGGTTGCGTGTCGTCGGCCACCGCGGCTACCCGGCCAAGGTCATCGACCGCCTCGACATCCCTCCCTTCCGGGACGAGACAGCCCCCACCGTGCGCGCTGTGACCACGGGAGCACCCCTCTTCTTCGCCTCCCCCCACGAGATGGAACAGCTCGCCCCCGACATCCCACGGCTGACCAAGAGGGCGGCCTGGGCCTTCCTGCCGCTGCTGGCCTCCAGCCGCCCGGTCGGCTGCTGCGTGGTCTCCTACGACCAGCCCCAGGAATTCACCCCCGACGAACGCGCCGTCCTGACCTCTCTCGCCGGACTGATCGCCCAGGCCCTCGATCGCGCCCGCCTCTACGACGCCGAACACCAGCTCGCCCACAGTCTGCAGAGCGGCCTGCTCCCCGCCACCCTCCCCACCGTGCCCGGCCTGGAGGTAGCGGCCCGCTATCTGCCCACGGCTCGCGGCATGGACATCGGCGGCGACTTCTACGACCTCATCCGCTGCGACGCCACCACCGTCGCCGCGGCCATCGGCGACGTCCAAGGCCACAACGTGAACGCCGCCGTCCTCATGGGACAGGTCCGCACCGCCGTCCACGCCAGCGCCGGCGCACCCCCCGGCGAAGTCCTGGCCCGCACCAACCGCCTGCTCACCGACCTTGACCCCGGCCTGTTCACCAGCTGTCTCTACATCCACATCGACCTGGCGCACCACCTTGCCCACCTGGCCACCGCCGGCCACCCGCCCCCACTCCTGCGCCACCCCGACGGCCACACCGAGATCCTCCACCTGCCACCCGGCCTCCTGCTGGGCATCGACCCCGACACCGACTATCCGGCCACCGAGATCCCCCTGCCGCCCGGCGCCGTGCTGGCCCTCTACACCGACGGCCTCGTCGAAAGCCCCGGCGTCGACCTCGACGACGCGACCACCAGCCTCGCCGACGAACTCGCACAAGCCCCGGACCAGCCCATGACCACCCTTGCCGACACGCTCATCCGCCACGACCCACACACCGATCCCCGCAGCGACGACATCGCCCTCCTCCTGCTCCACCTGCGGCCGGACGGTCCAGCCAACGATCTAGTGGACCCCGCTCGGGGACGATGCCTGTGGCGTGCCGGGAAGCCGGATCGTGACGAGGAGGCCGCCGGTGGGGCGGGGGGTGAGGTCGAGGGTGCCGTCGTGTGCCCGGACGACGCTGTGCACGATGGCCAGCCCTAGGCCGACGCCGGGATGCTCGTCGCTGCGTATGCGTTCCGTTGCGCGTTGGAAGGGTTCGGTGAGGATCGGTACGAGTTCCGATGGGAGCGGATGGCCGGTGTTCTCGACCCGCAGCACGCTCGCGTCGTGCCGCGGTTCGGTGTGGACCGTTACGGTGCCGCCCGCGGGGAGGTTGTGGACGATGGCGTTCTGGACGAGGTTCATCACCATCCGCAGGATGAGCGCCGCGGAGCCGACGGTCCGTGTTGACTCGCCGGTGACATCGAGCGTGATCTGGCGCTTTTCGGCGAGGGGAAGCAGCGTTTCGGCGGCTTCTTCGGCTATGAGGGAGAGGTCGACGGGCTCGCGGGTGAAGCTCCTGCGGTCGGCGCGGCTGAGCAGCAGGAGGGCCTCGGTGAGGTTGATCGCCCGCGTGTTGACCGTGTGGAGGCGTTCGATGAGTTCGCCCTGGTCCCGCGTGGGGTCATTGCGGGCGGCGTCGAGGAGTGTCTGGGTGATCGCCAGCGGGGTGCGCAGTTCGTGGGAGGCGTTCACGGCGAACCTCTGCTGCTCGGCGACCTGGGACTCGAGTCGTTCGAGCATGGTGTCGAACACGTCGGCGAGTTCGCGGAATTCGTCCTGGCGGCCCTTCATGCGGATCCGGTGGGACAGCGACCCGTTCGAGGCCGTCCGTGCCGCGTATGCGATCCGTGTGAGTGGTGCGAGCATCCGGCCGGCGAGGAGCCATCCTCCCAGGAGGCCGAACACGAGGAGGAAGGCCAGTGCTGCGGCCGCGGCGGGGGCGAAGCCGTGCAGGAGGTCGGAGCGGTTGGGCCCGGTGATGATCACGGGGCCGAACGTCTTCTGGAGGGATCTGGGGTCTTGGCCGTCCGGTAGCCAGCGCAGCACGAATACCCACATCACGGCCAGCAGGAGAGCGCCGGCGAGGAGGAGGAATCCGGCGTAGCTGAGAGTGAGTTTCAGCCGGGCACTGAGCCCAGGGCGTCTATTCATGAGTGCCGCCGGGGTGGGTGGCGTCCATGCCGGTGTCGATCCGGTAGCCGACGCCGGGCACCGTGGCGATGAGCCATGGTTCGCCGAGTCGTTTGCGCAGGGCGGAGACGGTGATACGGACGGCGTTGGTGAAGGGGTCGGCGTTGTTGTCCCAGGCCCGCTCCAGTAGCTCTTCGGCGCTGACGACACCGCCTTCGGCGGCGACGAGGACTTCGAGCACGGCGAACTGCTTGCGGGTGAGCGCGACGTAGCGTCCGTCGCGGAAGACCTCCCGGCGGAAGGGGTCCAGCCGCAGGCCCGCGATCTGGCGGACCGGGGGCCGGGCGTGCGCGCGTCTGCGGTCGAGCGCCCGCAGCCGCAGGACGAGCTCCCGCAGCTCGAACGGTTTGGTGAGGTAGTCGTCGGCGCCGAGCTCGAACCCGGAAGCCTTGTCGTCGATCCGGTCGGCGGCGGTGAGCATGAGGATCGGGATGCCGCTGCCGGAAGCGACGATGCGCCGGGCGATCTCGTCGCCGGAGGGGCCGGGGATGTCTCGGTCGAGGACCGCGAGGTCGTAGGTGTGGATACTGAGCAGTTCCAGGGCGGAGTCGCCGTCGCCGGCGATGTCGGCGGCGATCGCCTCCAGCCGCAGACCGTCACGGACGGCTTCGGCCAGGTAGGGCTCGTCCTCCACGATCAGCACGCGCATGTCCGAAGCCTAAGCGGCACAACATATCGCCGGCGTATGCGCAGACGTGCGCCCACCGGACACGCGACTCAGCCTGCCGGTGCGGGCGCGGGACGAGGCTGGTCGGACGGCGCTTCGGCCGTAGTGCGCCACCAGGGGCGCGACGCCAGCGCGGCCAGCACGGCGCCGGCGGCGTTGACCAGTACGTCGTCCACGGAGGACACCCGGTCCAGCCGCAGGACGTACTGTGCGGTTTCGACCAGGACCGAGCAGCCCGCCCCGAGCGCCAGGATCCGCGGCAGGGACGCCAGAGCCGCGAACCGCATCGGGGCGAAGAACCCCAGCGCCGCGAAGACCAGCAGGTTGCCGACGATCCCGAGCGGCCCCATCGTGACCAGGTCCCGCAGCGGTACCAGGCTCACCCGCGGCGGGACGGTGCCGACCCCGGCACCCGGCATCATGGTCATCCACAGGAACGGCACCGTCCCGTGGACCATGCCCACCTCGGCCAGCGACATCCGCCACGCCGATGCGACACCGGCGGCACGGCGACGGCGCGCCAGAGCCCACACCACCAGCGCGGCGGGCGGCAGCGCGACCAACGTCATGAGCACCACACCGTTGAACGTGTCGAAGCAGCCGTGCCACCGCCCGGCCACGCACATCGGAGCGGACATCATGAGCGGCCGCCGCACGACGAACACGGCGCTCGCCAGGCCGAGGACCGCCAGGCCGAGGAGCACGATCGAGCGTATGCGGCGGGGTGGTGCCGACAGGGATGCGTTGTGGTTCATGCCCCTATGGGAGACGGAGAGCCGTTGCGGTGGCGTATGCGATTTTCGATACGCCCGCGATACAGCCTCCAGTACGAGTTCGCCGTCACGCCCGCACATCCGCCCTGGTGAACCTCCGGATCCCAGCGCGGCCGTCCACTCCATGGCAGAGTCATGCGCATGCGGACCTTAACGCCAGAGGCGTGCAGACACTTCGTCGCGACCACCCTCTTCCTGGGTGCTGTCGTGTCGCTGACCGCCTGCGGGGAGCAGCGCGGCACGGACGTGGCGGCCGGTTCCTCGGCCACATCCCCGAGTTCCAGCCCCAGTTCCCCCGGCGCTTCTCCTTACGTGGAGCCCGGGACCGTCGACGGTGCCCCGCACCACGGCGACAACAATGCCTACCGTCGCTCCGGCGAGATGTCCGCCGCCAGTGCCAGGGACGCGCGGAAGGAAGCCGACCGCATCGAGCCCGTGCTCAAGCGACTCTGGGGGCAGAAGAAGTGGGACCCAAAGAGCGTACGCGCGGCGCTGCTTGAGCTTGGGTACGAAGAGGAACGGACCGGGCCGAAGGGTGAGCGTCTCGGCGGGACGCTCACCGTACGGGAGATGTTTCCGCGCTACGAGGTCGACCACAACGTCACGCCCGAAGGAGCCCTGATAGGCCTTCGCGTCCATGACGATGCCTGCGTCACGGCGTTCGTGCAGAAGACCAACTTCGAGGTCAAGACCAACGGGCCATTCATGGAGACCGGCTGTTTCGAGCCGCCCTACGGCCACTGAGAGACCCTGCGGGGCACGTTCGGCGAGGCTCCCTGGGCGGGCTCAGACTGTCGCGGGAAAGCGTCGGATCCTCGGCTCCCGCTAGAAGGGGCGAGCGTACGGGCGGTCTTTCACCCGGTCGTAGATCCTGCGCAGCCACGGTTCCCGGACCGCGGGGATCCGTGCCAGCGTGTGGAGGAATACGCCCCAGTCGGGCCGAAGCGGCTGCCACGGATACCGCGGCAGCGGATCGTCGCGTTGGACACCATCAGGCAGTCCACCTGTCACGGGGAGCAGGAGCGGTTCGCCAGGAGAGGCTAGTCGTTTCCATGCGTCAGCGGGCATGGGCACGGTCTTGGCGGTAGTGGAGGCGAGCCATCGCTCCCCCGTCCGTGGGTGCCGCGGCACCAGCAAAATGCTGCGCGTGGATTCCCGGGCCGGGAGGCCCGGCCCCGCCAACGCCACGGTCTTGGCCGACGTCCCAGCGGGGAGCAGCGCATCGAGTGCGTGGCCGAACGTATCCGTGATCGGGCCGTTGGGCAGAGCCACGGGTTTGCCTTCCGAGGCTGCCAGCAGGTGTGCCAGTGCGGCCCCCACGGCCGCAGCCCATCGTGGGTCCCAGCTGCCATCCGGGGCGACCGGCGGTAGGGCCTGCCATTTCCGCCATTCCCAACCGGTGGTCCGGCCGGTGGGCTGGTTGTCCGGCAGGGCGCGTACGGCGTTCGGGGCGAACCACACCGACTGCCACAGCGAACAGTCGTCCATACGGGCGGCCACCGGCAAACGGCATTGCGCGCAGGCGAGGTTAGGGCCGTCGCGCCCGTCCAGCCCGCAGCAGTAGCCGCCGCATCGATCGGGGATCAGCACGGTGCCGCGCGCATCACCCGGTGCGATGACGATCGCTCCCGGGGGGCCGAAGGAGAGCGCGCGCGCTGGCGCGAACACCCCGCGAGCCGCCGCTTCGTGCTCCCCGACCTCACTCCACGGGCGCCACGGCGGGCCGGAGGGCTCCGGGTCCACGGCATACGTCCCCGGCTCCATGAGGACCGGGAGCAGTCCGTTGCCCCACTTCTGATGGGCGTGGACGGGCAGCGCGACCCGTGTGAGCCCGCTGCTGAGAACAGCGTCGCATCCCGCACACACGAATACCGTCATCCACCCTCCCGCCTCTGACATGCGGATTATCTCGGCCGGGCGTTCGACGGCCAACGGCTTATCCATCGCCACGCGGCGTCGACGGGCAGGTGCGCGGGCTTTCGGCGTAACCTGTGGCGTCCAATGTCACCGGGGGGTCATCGGCGTGCGGTACTACCTCTATGTGTCCCAGTCGAAGCTGGAGATGCTGTTCCAACAGATCCCACAGAAGCTCCTCGGGCGGCTGGCTGCCGAGGCGAAGGTGGATCTGAAGGTGCTGAGTCTCGCCCTGCAAAAGCCGGCGGGCCCTGCGGCGGGCACCTACGGTCAGCTGGATGTCATCGAGGAATACCTCGACCGGGAGTACGACATCGGGTGGATGGCGGAGCCGAGCTCCTGGTTTCGGGGCGATCTCGGGCTGCGGATCGCCGGATACGGCCAGTCGGCGGGCCCGGTGTTCATGACCGGCCAGGAGGGCCGCACGGTCATCGCGCTGATCGGATCCGCGCACCACCTCGTGGGGCAGAAAGCACCGGCCGAGGGTATCGCGGTGGCCCATTCCATGCTGCCGTCGCTGTTCCGGCTGCTGCGCGAGGCCCCGGAGGAATGGCCGCGCGACGAACCCACCGCGATCAGTGGACGGGGACATCCGGCCAATGAACGGGAGGCCCTGGAACAAGTCCTGGAGTTTTCGGCGTCGCTGAGGGGCCCGGCCATGTACTGCGAGTTCCTGGCACGCCGTCTGCTGCGCGGCACCGTCACCGACCCGGGCGGCGAGGAGTTGGACATCGTCGTCGGTACGCCGCTGTACGTCGCGATGGCCGAGGGCGACGAAGGCCAGGGGCGCTGATGGGCGGCGGCGAAGTGGCCCGCATGCGGCTTGGCGGCGATATCGATGGCCTGTGCCGGATGGTGCGGTCCGGCGACCGCGTCCTGGCCCGGCAGGCGATCCAGATGCTCGCCGACCTGGGAGACCCGCGGGCGTCCGACGTGCTGCTGCGCTGCGTGCAGAGGAAGGCCTTCGACCGGCAGTGGCTGTGGCTGGCCGCCGTCGACGCCCTGGGACGGCTGCGTGAGCGGCGCGCGGTCCCGGCGCTCATCGGGCTGCTGAGGAGTGGCGAGCTGGAGAACCCGGGTCAGGAGGAGACCGTGCTGCGAGCGCTCGGCTCCATCGGCGGTCCCGAGGCCGTACACGTCCTGCTTGACGAGTTGGGGAAGAGCGGTCCGCGCGGTGTGGTGCTCCAGGCTCTGGCGAACCTCCGCGACCCCGTGACCGTCCCGGCCCTCCTGGTCGCCCTGTGGGGGCTGCTGCCGGTGCGCGGCAAGGAGGCGGTGGGCGTCCTGGGGGAACTGCGCGACCCTCGTACGGTGCCGGCACTGCTGTACCTCGTCCACTCCGACGGCTCGCCACCTTCTTTGCGCCGGGCGGCGCTCGAGGCACTCACGATGCTGCCCGACGACAGCGCGTGGCCGACCCCGCCGAACATGACCACGATGCTGCTCCGGAAAGCGCTGCGTGATCCGGACGTCGGGATGGCCCGGATGGCCGCCGCACTGCTGGCCAGGACCCATGAGGGCCGACGCGACCTTCATTTCGCCCTCCTCGCCCACCGCCCCTACGAGGAGGAACCCGCCCGTATCGCGGTGTGTTCCGTTATCCGCGACTTCGCCCACCTCTTCGGTGCGGGGGATGCGGCAGCACTGGCCAGACTGGTCGCTGGTGCCACCCTGCCCGCGGAGCGCAGAGCGGCCGCCCATGCGCTGGTTGCTGTTGGCGGTGATGAGGCAGCGGCCGTGCTGCTGGAGGCGCTGGCCGACAGCCACGTCACGGAGGCCGTGGCGAAGGTGATCGCCGAGCTCCCTTCGCCACCGATCGAGCGGCTGTCGACGCTGCTCGCCGGTCCCCCCAACGGCCCTCAACGCCTCGGTGCCACCATCGCTCTGGGCCTCATCGGGCACGAGCCCGCCGCTCCCCTGCTCCTTCCGTCCCTGGCCCACACGACCCCGCTTGTTCTGCGCTGCGCCGCCATCGACGCGCTCGGCGCCCTGCGCCATCGCCCTGCCGCTGACCATCTCACCGCGCTCGCACGGGATGATGCCGAACCGGCCCGCCTCAGGGCCCGCGCCGTACGCGCTCTGGGTCTCATCACCGCGCCGGAGTCCCAGCCCGTCCTGCTCGCGGCGCTGCATGACGACACCTCGGAAGCGGTGCGCGTGCGGGCGGCGGAGGCACTCGGCGCCTACTCCACCCGCGAAGTGGCGGACCGGCTGGAGGAACTGGCCATGGCGGACGGCCGCGACGAGGCCGCGCAGGCCGCGCTCCGTGCCCTGGGCAGGATGGGTGCCGTTGCCGTACCGACGCTCAACGCGCTGGCACATCACCTGTCGGCGCGGCCGCACAGCGGCCTGTTGCATCCCTTGGCCCAAGCCATCGCCTCTCGCCCGGATCGCCGCTTGATCCCGGCCCTGGCACGATTGTCCGCCTCGGACATTCCCCGGCACATCTCCGTGACCGCGGCTGAAGCCCTCGCTGACCTCCGACTGCCGGAATGCGTGCCCCACCTCGCCCTCCTTCTGGCTGACGACAAAAGTTATTGGTGTCACCCCATCGCCCTCCGCGCCCTCACGCGCATCGGTGGTCAGCAAGCCACCGACGCCGTCGTGACCTATTACGAGGACACCAGGACCCACCGTGAGGAGGTGCGTGAGGCGCTCACCGCCCTCGCGGCCCGTCCGGGGGAAACCGGCGAAACCCGACGTGGTTCGCAGATCTTCTGAGTGGGTGCACCGCGCTGGGAGGACTCCCGGTTCCGGGGGGGTAGCCCGGCGAATCCGCCACCTGTCCGGCCTCACAGCCGTGCTCGCACTCGCGCTCGGCGCCCTGCTTCGGCGCGCCTGGCTCGCGATCCTCGTCGCCGTCCTGGCGATCGCGGTCCCGTACGTTGTGACCTCCTTCCCGCCGCTGCCCGCCGTGCTGTTCGCGTACACGGTGATGCTTCTGGGGCTTGCCCTCAGCCGCCACCAGTTGTCCGGCACACACAGGTTTCAGGCGATTCCATCTTTCGAGTGAATAGAGAGGAATACCCACCGTATGAGCAAGCCGTCGGCCAAATAGTGAGCAAGGCGGCCGGACACGAACTTCCGGTCGCGCCCGAACACGGCGGTTGTTCCTGTCTTCCGCCCAACCGTCCTGAACAGCCCACGGATCGAAGAAGGGTGACAGCATTCATGCGCACTGAGGCCACCAAGCGGGTCGCACACGTCTTCTCCCTCTTCGACGTCAACGGCAACGGCGTCCTCGAAGCGGATGACTTCGACCTCATGGCGAACAACGTCATCGAGGCCGCGCCCGACGCGGACGAGGCGGCGAAGGACGCGATGCGCGCGGCGTTCCGCCAGTACTGGACGACCCTGGCCACGGAACTGGACGCCAACGACGACGGCAAGATCAGTTACGAAGAGTACGTAGCCTGCGTGCTCTCGCCCGAGCGCTTCGACTCGACGATCGGCGTGTTCGCCGAGGCGCTCGCCGCGCTCGGCGACCCGGACGGCGATGGACTCATCGAACGACCCGCGTTCGTCGCGTTGATGAGGGCGATCGGCTTCGAGCGCGCGAACATCGACGCGACCTTCGACGCCTTCGGCCCCTCAGACCTGGACCGGATCCAGGTGGCCATCTGGGTCGCCGGGATCAAGGACTACTACGCCCCGGACAAGGCGGGCATCCCGGGCGACCTCCTGGTCCCGGGCCCGGCGATCTGACCACGGGAACCGACGGCAGGGTTCGTGCGAGGAGAAGACCGGCCCCGCCGAATTGCCGTCAGTCGCTGACCACTTTCCGGAACTTGCGCACGAGCTTGACGACGCCCCAGACAATGAGGCATCCCAGGACCAGCAGCAACAGGATCGCCTGCCACAGGGGCATCTTCTTCTTGCCGGTGGACGAACCGCCGTCGTTGCCGCTCGAGGAGTAGCCGCTGCCCCTCGACTTCTTATAGCCGCCGCTCTTGCTCACACCACCGCCGCCCTTGCTGACGCCACCACCGCCGCCGCTGCTGCCACCGCCTCGCTTCGACGACAGCGCGACGGACGAGACGGAGTCACGCGCCGGCGCCGCCTGGGCCGTGGCGGGCGCCACTGCGAACAGGGCGCCGATCAGGAGGAGTGTGGTTGCCAAACGCATAAGAGATCCCCGTAATGGTAGGCCGGAAAGATACGCGCCAGGGCGCGGCGTTGCACCCTAAACCATGGATCGGCGCTGTCGAAACTCGGGTTCCGGTCCGCCCGCGGGCTAGACTTCCGTCGTGGTGGAAGGGGCTTGGTGAGCTGTGCGCGGACGGCCGTCTGAGGCGGGTGCGGACTCCGCGACGCGCGGTTCCGCGACCTTGCGTGACGTGGCCGCCCTCGCCAGGGTCTCGTTGAGCACGGTGTCGAACGTGGCCCGCGGCCGCGGGAACGTCCGTGAGGAGACCCGGCAGCGGGTGCAGGACGCGATCGACGAACTCGGGTACCGCCCCAACCTGGCCGCGCGGCGGCTGCGTTCGGGACGCTCCCATGTGCTGGGGCTCGCCCTGCCGAGTGTCACGGTCCCGTACTTCCGCGAGTTCGCCGACTCCGTGCTGCGCGAGGCCCAGGAGTACGGGATGTCCGTGCGCATCACGCAGACGCACGGCGACGTGCGGCGCGAGCGCGGTGTCTGCGACGACCCGTATCTGCGGCACGTGGACGGAATCCTGCTCGTTCCCGTGGCGCTCGGCCAGGAGGACATGCGGGCGTTGCCGGTGACGAAGCCGCTGATCGTGGCCACGGCGTCGTTCACCGCGGGCCGCGTCGACTCCTTCGACACGGACCGGTTCGAGGCGGCGCGCACGGTCGTGGCCCATCTCGTCGCGGGCGGGCGGCGCCGCATCGCCGCCCTGGCCCCGGGCGAGGTGCTGCCCGCGGAGAGCGACGAGCGCTATCTCGGGTACGTCACCGGGCTGCGCGACGCCGGGCTGCCGGTGAGCCGCCGACGGGTGGTGAGCACGGAGACCGTCACGTTCGCGGCGGGCGCCGAAGCGGTGCGGACGCTGATCGAGCGGGCACCGGAGACGGACGCCGTGTTCGCGCTCGGCGACGCGCTCGCCCTGGGCGCGCTCCGCGGCCTGTGGGACGCGGGGCGCACCGTGCCGGGGGACGTCGCCGTGGTCGGGTTCGGCGATGTCGCGCAGGCCGCGTACTGCGCTCCCACCCTCACCACCGTCGACCCGGGGCGGGCGGAGATGGCGCACCGCGCCGTCTCGCTCCTGGCGGAACGCGCACAGGCGCGGACGACCGGCGCGGTGCTCCCCGAACCGAGACACCACACGGTCGGGTTCCGCCTTGTCGAACGGGAGTCGAGCGCCGTTGCCAGCGAATGAGCCGGAGTCGTCCCGTGGCCGGCCGACGGTGGTGCGCATGCGCGACGTGGCGGCCGTCGTCGGTGTGTCCGTCAAGACCGTGTCCAACGTCGTCAATGCCACCGGGCAGGTGAACGAGGCGACCGTCCGAGCCGTGCGCGCCGCGGTCGAGGAGCTCGGCTACCGGCCCAACCCCCTGGCCCGCGGCCTCAATTCGAGGGCGACGGACACCGTGACGCTCGCCCTGCCGGGCCTCGGGTACGGCTACTGCGCGCCCCTCGCCGCCGCGGTCTTCGATCTCGCGGAGGCGGAGGGCATCAGCGTCGTGATGGAGCCCACCGGGGGCGACCGCGAGCGGGAGCTGGAGGTGCTGCGCAATCGCGGGGGCCTCTCGGACGGTGTGCTGCTGATGCCGACCGCGGTCACCGCGCGGGACTTGAAGGATCTGCCGTCCCCCGGCCCCGCGGTGCTGCTCGGATCGCGCCGGGTGGACGGCCCCTTCGACAGCGTCACGTCGCGGGACACCCTCGCGGCCGAGGCCGCGGTGCGACTGCTGCTCGACCGTGGCGCCTCGCGCGTCGTGCTGCTGGGCGGTGAGCGGAAGGCGGGCGGCGACAGTGCGGCCGCCCTGCGCACCGACGGATACCGGCGCGCGCTGACGGCGGCGGGGCGGAAGTCCGACCCGTCTCTCGTCGTGGAGACGTCACAGCCCTCCCGGGGCGACGGGCATATGGCGACCGCTCAACTCCTGGGCGGCGAAACGCCGTTCGACGCGGTGCTCGCGCTCGAAGAGCCGCTCGCGCACGGCGCGTTGCACGCGCTGCGCAGGGCGGGCCGGGACGTACCGGGGCAGGTCCAGGTCGTCGCGTTCGGCAATGACGAGGACGCGGAGTACTCCTCGCCCAGCCTGACGACCGTCCGGGCGGATGTCCGCACGATGGCCCGGCGCGCGCTCGACCTGCTCACGGCGCGGGTCCGGGAGGGCGCACGCCCGCGGAGCCACATCGAGGTGCCGCTCACCATAACCGAACGCGAGTCAACATTTTCCTAACGCCCGGTCATTGACGGCGAACGTCACGCGGTCCTACCGTTCCACGGCAATGCAACGGTTACCGTAACCGTTGGAATCCTCAGTGGAGCCGCCGTATGCCAAGGCCAGACCCACCTCGGATCACCCCCGCCGCGCGCCGTACCGTACTCGCCGGCTTCCTCGGTTCGACCTTCGAGTGGTTCGACTTCGGGCTCTACGGAACCACCGCGGCACTCGTCTTCGGCCATGTCTTCTTCCCGGCGCAGAGCAGCGCGATCGGCTCCCTGCTGGCCCTCACGACGACCGCCGTCGGGTTCTTCGCCCGGCCCATCGGCGGCCTGGTCTTCGGGCACTTCGGCGACCGGGTCGGCCGCAAGAAGCTCCTGATTCTCACGATGCTGCTCATGGGCATCCCGACGTTTGTGATCGGCCTGCTGCCCGGTTACGCCACGATCGGCGCGGCCGCCCCCATCATCCTGCTGTTCCTGCGCGTACTGCAGGGCATCGGCCTCGGCGGCGAGTACGCCGGTGCCGCGCTCGCCACGATCGAGTCGGTGCCGAAGGAGCGGCGCGGCTTCTTCGGCTCCATCCCGCAACTCGGCAATCCCGTGGGCGGCATCTTCAGCAGCGGGCTGGTGCTGCTGTGCACCTGGCTCTCCTCGGGCGCGCAGTACGAGGACTGGGTGTGGCGGGTCCCGTTCCTGCTCAGCGGAATCCTGCTCGTCTACACCCTCGTGGTGCGCACACGCCTTGCCGAGAGCGGGGACTTCATACGCCTTCAGAAGAAGCGCGGGGTGGAGAGGGCGCCGCTGATCACGCTCCTGCGCGACCACTGGGCGCCGCTGTTCCTCGCGCTTGGCGCGCGTTCGGCCGATGCCATCACCGGCAATGTCGTCGGGCCTGTGGTGACGGCGTACATCGTCACCTACCTGCACCGGAGCGACAGCATCGGGATTGTCGGAACGATGATCCCGAGCATCATCTGCCTGCCGCTGATGCTCTACCTCGGCAGGGTCGGTGACCGGTTCGGGGTGCGCCGCACCTTCGTGTGGAGTGTGCTGTCGATGGCCGTGACCGCCTTCCCCCTGTTCGCCCTGCTGCAGACCGGGACGCTCTTCTGGATGGTGCTCGGGATCACGCTCTTCCGGCTGTGCAACTCGGCCCAATTCGCCGTCCAGAGCACGTTCTTGGCCGAGCTGTTCCCCACCGAGGTCCGCTACACGGCGGTGTCGTTCGTCTACCAGGTCGGCTCGATCCTCGGCGGTCTCACCCCGCCGGTCGCGTACGCCATGCTCGTGGCGTCCGACGGCTCGCCGTGGCGGCTGGCCCTCACCGTGGTCGTCTCGGTCCTGTTCAGCGCGGCCTGCGCGGCCGTCATCGGCCTGCGGATCTCCCGCGCCGACGTCCGTATCACCGACGGCCCGTCGACCGACGGCGCCGCCCTCGCCGAAAGGACCACTCGAGCGTGACCGCGCGCCACCGGCCCGACATCGTTCTCGTCCTGACCGACCAGCACCGTGCCGACGTCAGCGCCCGTGAGGGATTCCCGCTGGACACCACCCCGTTCCTCGACGAGCTGGGACGCTCCGGGGCCTGGTTCGACCGCGCCTACACGACCTCACCGCTGTGCTGCCCCGCGCGCACCAGCCTGATGACCGGACGGTTCCCCAGCGCGCACCGCGTGACCCAGAACCCGGCGAATGCGCTCGCGGTCCGCGACGCGGATCTCTTCAGTGAGGCCCGCGCCGCCGGTTACGCCACGGCGATGATCGGCAAGAACCACACCTATCTCGACGCCTCGTCCGTGGACCACTGGACCGAGTTCACGCATGACGGCCAGGTGACCGCTCCCTCAAAGGCGTTGAACAAGGAGTTCGACAAGTGGCTGGCGGCGCTGCGGCACCGCACCCACGAGAAGCCCACGCCGTTCCCGGTCGAGGCCCAGAACCCGCACCGCATCGTCGACGAGGCGCTGGCCTGGGTCGCCGGTGTCCCGGAGGACCGGCCGTTCCTGCTGACGGTGTCCATCCCCGAGCCGCACAATCCGTATCAGGTGCCCGAGCCCTACTTCTCGCTGTTCCCCGAGGAGTCGCTGCCGCCGACCCGCACCGGGGCCGACGTACTGGAGGGGAAGTCCTTCCCCTGGCAGTACCTGCGCAGCCTGGGCGAACGCGCGGTGGCCGACTACGAGGGAGCCATCGCCCCGTCGCGTTCCAACTACTTCGGCATGCTGCGGCTCATCGACGACGAACTGCGGCGTCTGCTCACCGGGTTGGAGAGCCGGCACCGCCTACGCGAACGCGTCGTCGTCGCCACCGCGGACCACGGCGACTTCGTCGGCGAGTACGGACTGGTGCGCAAGGGCGCCGAGATCCCGGACATCCTGGCCAGGGTGCCCCTGGTCGTCAACGGGGACGCGGTGCGGCCCGACGGCGCGCCGCGTCCGGAGCACGTCTCGCTCGCGGACCTGATGCCCACACTCTGCGAGGCGATGGGGCGCGAGCTGGCCGGCGGCGTGCAGGGGCGCAGCCTGTGGCCGTTGCTGACCGGACGGCCCTTCCCGGCGGAGGAGTTCAGCAGCGCCTACGTGGAGCAGGGCATGGGAGGAATCCCGTACGGGCCGGAGGACGTGGCCGACCAGATGCCCGGACTCATCTTCGACGGCCCGGACGGCGAGCCCCGCTGGGATGAGCTCAACGCGGCCACGCAGAGCGGACGCCGCCGCAAGGTCCGCAGCGGGGACTGGACCCTGTACGCCGACATCGTCGGGGACTTCCGTCTGTACAACCTGCGCGAGGACCCGCTGGAACTGGTGGACCGCTGGTCGGACCCGGCGGCCGCCGACGAACGGGTCAGGCTGCTGTCCCTGCTGGCCGTGTGGCAGATGCGGGCCGAGGACCCGCTGCCGACGGTCCCCGGCGGCTACCGGCTCAAGCGGGACCCCCGCAACCACCTCGCTCCCTACCGGCATTCCGAGGGAAAGGGACAATCGTCATGAGACGGCGAAGGCACCCGCGTACCGGAAGAACCAGCAGGACCGGAAGAACCGGAGGAGCCCGGTGGGCGCTGGGGCTCCTCCTCGCCCTGCTGCTGACGGCCATGACCACCGCCGTCCAGCCGCTCAACGCCGCGGCGAACGACCCGGGCGACAGCTTCTACACCAGAGCGTCGAGCAATGAGTTCCTCGCCTACTCCCGCATCATCCGCCTCCAGCACAGCGGTTCCGCCAACGGGACGCTCATCGGCACCTTCGAGCACGCGACCAAGGACGGCACCGCGTCCGACTTCGTCATCCGCACCTCGAAGGACGACGGCAGGAGATGGAAGACGCTCACGACGCTGGACGACCCGCTGGAAGGCGAGAACCACCCGTCGGACCAGTTCTGGCAGCCGTTCCTCTTCGAACTCCCCAGGAAAATGGGCGAGTTCCCGGCGGGCACCCTGCTGCTGGCCGGCAACATCGCGCCCAGCGAGAAGGTCCGTACCGACTTCGTCCTGTGGCGGAGCACGGACCACGGGGCGCACTGGACCTTCCAGTCGATCCTGCAGACCGGTGGCGGCAGCGTCGGCGCACCTCACGGCGGATCCGGAGTCTGGGAGCCGTTCCTGACCGTCGACGGCGCCGGCCGCCTGGCCATGTACTTCTCCGATGAGCGGCGCGAGCCCGAGTACGCCCAGATCATCGCCCATGTGGTGTCGAACGACGGCGGTGTCACCTGGAGCGCGCGCCCCGACGGATCCACGAACTTCGCACCCGGGCTCGTCGTCGACGTCCGGAGTGATGTGGACACCGACCGTCCGGGGATGCCGACCGTCGCCACGCTGCCGGACGGGCGGATGGTCATGGCGTACGAGATCTGCGGCGCGGGCCGCAACTGCGAAGCCCATACGAAGACGTCCACCGACGGGGGTGCGACCTGGGGCGCCGGACCCTCGGACCTCGGAAAGATGGCCGTCACGTCCGACGGCCGGTATCTCGGGAGCAGCCCGTACATCGTGTGGAGCCCGGCGGGCGGCCCCTCGGGACGGCTGCTGCTGACCGGGATGCGGACCCGCTTCACCGGAACGAACGCCTTCAGTCCCGAGGACCGGCAGGCCGTCTTCATCAACGACCCCGACCTGTCCGGGCCCTGGTCCTGGACCCCGGCGCCCTTCGGGCCGGTCGCCGGCCCCGCCCAGAACTGCAGCACCAGCTACAGCCCGCACCTGCTCCTGGACGCCTCGGGCAGGACGGTCCGCTTCACCACCGCGACCGCCACGGGGCCGACCGGCTGCATGGAGGCCACCGCGGTGGCCGGCACCGGAGTTCTGCCCTACTCCGACGCCTTCGCGAAGGGGAGGTCCGGCTGGGTCGACTACGGGGGCTGCTGGGCGACGTCGGGCGGTGTCCTGTCCGAGACGTGCGGTGGCACCGGCGGGAACAAGTCGATCGCGGGCTCCACCGGGTGGTCCGACTACCGCCTCACGGGCGACGTACGCATCGATGGCGGAGCGCAGGCCGGATTCGTCGTGAGGGCGTCCGACCCGGGCAAGGGGGCCGATGCCCTCGACGGATACTACGTCGGTGTGTCGTCGCAACGGATCGTCCTCGGCAAGCAGAACGGTGCCTGGAAGGAGCTGGCGCGGAGGGACATCCCGGGCGGCCTGTCCCCCGGGACGTGGTACCACCTGACGGTGCAGGCGGTGGGCTGCACCCTCACGGTGACCGGCAGGCCCTCGGTCTCCACCGCCACGCCGGTCGGCTTCACCCACAGGGATCCGGACTGTTCCTTCACCCGGGGCGCGATCGGGGTACGTGACCAGGCCGGGACGGCGAGCTGGCGGCATGTGACCGTCACCAGGAGCGGCTGAGCGCTCGTGCGCCGAGGGACCGTCCTTCGTCCGGCGGCCCCTCGGTCCGGATCGGCCAAGAATCGGTCCGGATCGACGAAAGTCGGTCCGGACCAGCGGAAGTCGGTCCGGACCAGCGGAAGTCGGTCCGGACCAGCGGAAGTCGGTCCGGATCAGCGGAAGAGCTCTTGGCGCCCGCCGTTTGTGGACTCCCGGGCGTGCAGCCAGTGCGGAGCCGTGTGCACCTCGAACGGCAGGGGCACGTCCGAGCGGATGCGGGCCGCCAGGCACTTGACGGCGAGCGAGGCGATCGCGGCCTTGTCGGGGACCACGGACGTCAGGGACGGCGTGTTGTAAAGCGCCTCGTCGGAGCCGTCGATGCTCGCCACGGCGACGTCGTCCGGGATGTGCGACCCCGCTTCGAACAGGGCCCGCTGGGCCCCGACCGCCAGCAGGTCGCTGAAGCAGAAGACCGCGTCCGGCCGCACGCCGACCGGCAGGGCGGCGAGGGCGCGCATCGCCAGCAGGCCGTTGCGCCGGTCGAACTCCTTGACGGAGGGCGCGAGCCGGGGATCGTACGTCAGCCCGGCTTCGTGCAGGGCGAGCTGGAAGCCCTCCAGGCGCTGACGACTGGTCGCCGACGCCTGCCGGTCCACGCCGATGGCGGCGATCCGCGTACGGCCGAGGCCGGCCAGGTGCGCGGTGGCCTCGCGCGCCGCCGCGACGTTGTCGATCAGGACGTGGTCGGCCCCCACCTGGTCGCGCTCGTAGCTGCGCTCGCCGAGCAGGACCAGCGGGAACTCGTTGGCCACGGCGGCGAGTTCGTCGGGTGAGACACCCAGGGGTGACAGGATCACGCCGTCCAGCAGGGACGCGCCGACGCCGGTCGCCAGGCGCAGTTCCTCCGTCGCGTCGCCCGACGTCTCCTCGATCAGGACGGTCAAGCCCAGCTGCGCGGCCTCGGCCCGTACGTGCTGGGCGAGTTCGGCGAAGTACGGCGTGGCCAGATCCGGGACGGCGAGGCCGATCAGGCCGCTGTGCCCGGTGCGCAGGCGGCGGGCCGACGGGTTCGGCCGGTAGCCGAGTTCGTGGACGGCCTTCAGTACGCGCTTCCGCGTGGCCTCGGACACGCGGGGAGCATCGCGTACAACGTTGGACACGGTCTTGATCGAAACCCCTGCCCGCTCCGCCACGTCCTTGAGTGTCACCGCGGCCACTGACCGAACCCCCTCACCTGTGTTTCTCCGCATTATGCACGGGCTTCGGCGGGCTGTCAGCGCCGGGGCGGCGCGGAATCCCGTTCCTGACGAGGGGTTGACCGTGGCGAGATTTCGCGGTTACAACGTTGGAACCAATCGACAGCAAGCGGTTGCTACCGGGGGGCGTCACACGGGCGGCCGACGGCTGTCCGTCGGACGGTCCGGGCTGCTCGCCCGTGCCCACGGCGCCGCGCTCACCACCCACCTCATGAGAGGGTCCGCATGTCTTCGCACCGCTCCACCACCCCACTGCGCACCGCCGTGGTCGGCACAGGAGGCATCGCGCGCTCCAGCCATCTGCCCGCGCTGCGGACGCTGGCCGACGCGGGCGAGGTGGAGATCGTCGCCGCCGTCGACGTCGATGTGGACGCGGTGCGCGCGTTCGCCGCCGGCGCCGGGATCCCGTACGCCTCGACGGACCTCGACGCGACCCTGGCCGAACTGCGCCCGGACCTCGTGGTGCTGTGCACCCCGCCCGCCGTGCACCGCGACCAGGCGGTGGCCGCGCTGCGGGCAGGTGCCTGGGTGTGGTGCGAGAAGCCGCCGTGCCCGTCCCTCGCCGACTTCGACGCGATCGAGGCCGCCGAGAAGGCCGGGGACGCGGGACCGTACGCCTCCATCGTCTTCCAGCACCGCTTCGGCTCCGGCGCACGCCATGTACGGCGACTGCTGCGGGAGGGGGCGTTCGGCCGCCCGCTCGTCGCGCACTGTCAGACGACCTGGTACCGGGACACCGCCTACTACTCCGTTCCGTGGCGCGGGCGGTGGGCGACCGAGGGCGGCGGTCCCGCCATGGGGCACGGCATCCACCAGACGGATCTGCTGCTCGACCTGATGGGTCCCTGGAGCGAGGTGCGAGGGATGGCGGCGCGGCTCGTGCACGACGTGGAGACCGAGGACGTGTCCACGGCACAGGTGCGGTTCGCGAGCGGTGCCGTGGCCACCGTGGTCAACAGCGTGCTCAGCCCGGACGAGGTCAGCCGCATCCGCGTCGACTGCGAGCACGCCACGATCGAGCTGACCCATCTGTACGGCTACCGCAACGCGGACTGGCGCATCACCGCGGCCCCCGGCGTCCCCGAGGAGACGGTGGCGGTCTGGCGCGACTTCGGCACGGACGAGCCGAGTTCGCACCTGGCCCAACTCCGCGCCCTCGTGGTCGACATCCGGGCGGGACGGCGCCACGCCACCAGCGGCGCGGGCGGGCGTCAGACGCTCGAGTTCATCACCGCCCTGTACAAGTCCGCGTTCACCGGCACCCCGGTCCACGCGGGGGAGATAGGCCCCGGCGACCCCTACTACACCGAGCTGCACGGCGGCGCCCAGGGCTGGGCCCCCGCCACCACCCGCAAGGAAGAGGCCCCCGCATGACGCCCGCACCGACCCACGCCCACGGCGACCGCATCACCGCGACCCACGAGGAGCTCGTCCTCTCCCCCGCCGACACCCTCCCCCGCGGCTAGCCGCCCATCCCGGCATCCGACACCCGCCACGACTTCCCCCGCAGCGTCCACTCCCCCATTCCCCCTGGAAGGCCCCCATGCCCGAGCCTCCGAACGGCCGGCTCCGCCAGCCGAGCCGCCGGGCCGTCCTCGCCGCGGCCGCCGCCGGCCTCAGTACGGCCCTGACCTCCACGCTCTCCGGCTGCTCCGCCGCGAGCGGCAGCACCTCAGGCGGCATCACCCTCACGTTCTCCTGGTGGGGGAACGACGACCGTGCCGCGCGTACCGAGAAGGCGGTACGTCTCTTCGAGAAGGAGCACCCGGGCGTCACCGTCCGCACATCCAATGGTGAATTCGGCTCCTATCTGCAGAAGCTGGCCACCCAAGCCGCGGGCGGCGGGATACCCGATGTGGTCCAGCTCGACTACCGGCAGATCTCGCAGTACGCGGGCGGCGAAGCGATCATGCCGCTGGACGATGTCATCAAGGCCAGGACGATCCGCACCTCCGAGATGGACAAGGGCCTGCTGCGCACCGGCACCTACGAGGGTGGGCAGTATGCCCTGCCCATGGGCCGTGGCATCACCGGATACGCCTACGACTCCGCGGTCTACAAGAAGGCCGGAATCCCCACGCCCCGGCCGAGTTGGACCTGGCAGGACTGGGGTGAGGCCAACAAGAAGATCGCCGCCCTGGGTCTGAAGTCCCCCGACGGGCGCCCCTACACGGGCTCCAACGACGGCGGCACCAATGAGGACGTCTTCGAGACCTGGCTGCGCGGCCGAGGCCGGAATCTCTACGCGAGCCAGACCGCACTCGGCTTCACCCAGGACGACCTGGCCGCCTTCTGGTCGTTCTGCGACAGACTCCGCAAGGATGGCGCCATCGCACAGGCCCGGGACACCGTGCAGGCCAAGAGCACCGAGACCAGCCCCATCGGCCGCCACCTCGCCGCCGCCGACTTCACCTGGGACGCGCCGTTCCCCGGGTACACGGGCCTGCTCGGCGAGGACATCCACTTCGCGCCCGTGCCCACGACCGGCGGCCACCAGGGCACGTACTTCAAGCCGACCATGCTCATCGGCATCGGCGCGAACAGCGAGCATCCCAAGGAAGCGGCCCAGTTGATCGACTTCCTCCTCAATGACCCACGGGCGGGCGACATCCTCGGCTTCTCCCGGTCCTCCCCGCCGAACCGAAAGATCGCCGCCCGGGTCGCCAAGACGCTCCAGGGACCGGAGCGGGAGATCTACGACTACGCGCAGACGATGGAAAAGTACGGCCTGGACGCCCCGCCGACCGCACCGCCGCCCGGCGACCTCGCGATCCAGACGGCGTTCAAACGGGGCTACCAACGCGTGATGTACGGCATGGCCACCCCGCGGCAGGCGGCGCGCGAACTCATCGACGAGGCGAACCGGGAGCTGAGGTCATGAGCACGGTGTCGACGACGAGGGCGCCCGCGCGCGTCGACCGCACGACGGATCCGCGCCCGCGGAAGAGCAAACGGCGCCAGGTCCGTGAACGGCAGTGGCCCGCCTATGTGTTCCTCTCCCCGTGGATGATCGGCGCGGTCGTGCTGACCCTGGTGCCGATGGCCGTGTCGCTGTACCTGTCGTTCACGGACTACAACCTGTTCGACCCGCCGCACTGGGTGGGCCTGCGCAACTACGAGGAGATGCTGTTCGAGGATCCGCGCTACTGGCGGTCGGTCGGCACCACCATGCTGTACGTCGTCGTGGCCGTCCCGCTGAAGCTGGGCCTCGCCCTCGGCGTGGCGATGCTTCTGAAGAACCTCGGCCGGGGCCGGGGCTTCTACCGTTCCGCGTTCTACGCGCCGTCGCTGCTCGGGGCGAGCATGTCCATCGCCCTGGTGTGGAAGGCGCTGTTCAACGACGGCGGCACGATCCCCGACGTCCTGGACGCGGTCGGCATCAACGCCGGCGGCTGGGTCGGCAACCCCCACCTCGCGGTGTACGCGGTCGTCCTGCTGACGGTGTGGCAGTTCGGCGCACCCATGGTGATCTTCCTGGCGGGCCTCCAGCAGATCTCGCCCGACCTCTACGAGGCCGCGGCGCTCGACGGCGCGGGCCGCTGGCGGCAGTTCGTGTCCATCACCGTGCCGATGCTGTCCCCGGTCGTCTTCTTCAACCTGGTCCTCGAGGTCATCAACTCGTTCCAGGTCTTCACCCCGGCCTTCGCCATCAGCGGCGGCGACGGCGGACCCGCCGACTCCACGATGTTCTACACGCTCTACCTGTACGAGCGCGGCTTCACGGCCTCGCACATGGGCTACGCCGCGGCGATGGCCTGGCTGCTGCTGATCGCCATCGGCGCGATCACCCTGATCCTCTTTCGGACCTCCCGGTCCTGGGTCTTCTACGCGGACGAGGAGGGACGATGAACATCGCCACGAAGCGGTGGCTGCCGCACACCGTCGCGGCCGTGTGCCTGCTCGTCCTGCTGTACCCGCTGGCCTGGCTGCTGGCCACTTCGCTGAAGCCGGCCGACGAGGTGGTGACGAGCCTGGACCTGCTGCCCAGCCACCTGGAGTGGTCGAACTACACGACCGCCCTGGACGGGGTCTCCGGCGTCACCGTCAGCCGCCTGCTCGGCAACACCCTGCTGATCGCGGGGGGCGCCGTGGTCGGCAACGTCCTGTCCTGCTCGCTGGCCGCCTACGCCTTCGCCCGGCTGCGCTTCCGCATGAGCAAGGTGATGTTCGCCTTCATGGTGGCGACGCTGATGCTGCCGCACCACGTCGTGCTGATCCCGCAGTACATCATCTTCAACCGCCTCGGCCTGGTGGACAGTTTCTGGCCGCTGATCCTGCCGAAGTTCCTGGCCACCGAGGCGTTCTTCGTCTTCCTCATCGTCCAGTTCATGCGCGGCCTTCCGCGCGAGCTGGAGGAGTCCGCGCGGATCGACGGCTGCGGTCCCTTCCGCGCGTATTGGTCGATCACGCTGCCGCTGGCCCGGCCCGCGCTGATCACCACGGCCATCTTCACGTTCATCTGGACGTGGAACGACTTCTTCACGCAGATGGTCTATCTCTTCGCGCCGGAGAAGTTCACCATCACGCTCGCCCTGCGCAGCTTCGTCGACCAGTCCAGCACCTCCGCGTACGGCCCCATGTTCGCCATGTCGGTGATCTCGGTGCTGCCGATCGTGCTGTTCTTCTTCGTCTTCCAGCGCTACCTCGTGCAGGGCATGGCCACGTCCGGACTGAAGGGGTGAGGCACACCATGGCCCACGCACCGATCGCGCACCGGCGCGAGCGCCGGGAACCCGGAGAGGTCTTCGGCTCCGGCTTCAGCCTCTTCGCCGACATGCTGCTCGTCGGCCTGCTCACCAGCGTCGCCTGCCTGCCGGTGGTCACGGCCCCGGCCGCGTTCGCCGCCGCGTCCGCGACGCTCCGGCAGGCCGCGGGCAGCGGCGTCCAGGTCAGGGCCGGTACGTACGGCGCTCACCTCCGTGCCCACCTGTCCGCGCGCTCGGCCGCGCTCGGTCTGGTGCCGCCGCTGCTCGCGGTGGTCGTCCTGGTCGATGCCGCGCTGATGCGCGCCGCACTGCCCGGAGCGGCCGTCATGGCGCCCGCCCTCGCGCTGCTCGTCCTGGGCGCCACGGTCGTGGCGCTGCGGGCCACCGCGCTCAGGACACCGCACGTGCTGTCCGCACGCGAGGCGATGCTTCGCTCGGCCGCGGACCCGCGCGGCAGTCTTCTCCTGGCCGGTGCCGTGATCCTCGGCGGGCTCCTGGCCTGGTCGATCCCGCTGCTGGTCCCGCTGCTGCCGGGCCCGCTGGCGTTCGCCGCCACGGTGGTGGACCTGCGCGCGGACACCCTGGAGAGCTGAACCGCGGCGCGCCACCTTCCCACCCCCGCCCACGCACCACATCACCGGAGTTCACGCATGCCCTACCCGCACCTGGACGCCGCAGGCCATCCGAGGCCGCAGCTGATCCGCGATCCCGACTGGCGCGACCTCGGCGGTCCCTGGCGGTTCGCCCACGACGACGAGGACCGCGGCCGCGCCGACCGGTGGATGGACCCGGCGGCCTCCGCGCCGTTCACCGGCACCGTCACCGTGCCCTACCCGCCCGAGTCCGCGGCCTCGGGCGTGGCGGACACCGGCTTCCACCCCGTGCTCTGGTACCGGCGCACGATCGACGTGCCCCGGCCGGCCGCCGGGCGGCGGCTGCTGCTGCACTTCGGTGCGGTCGACCACCGGGCCGAGGTCTGGCTGAACGGCCGCCTGGTGGGGCGTCACGAGGGCGGGCACACCGGGTTCACCTGCGATCTGACCGACGCGCTCGACCGGGACGGCGAGCAGACAGTCGTGGTCCGCGCCGAGGACCAGCCGCTCGACGCCGCGCAGCCCCGCGGCAAGCAGGACTGGCGCCGGGATCCGCATGTCATCTGGTACCACCGCACCTCCGGGATCTGGCAGCCGGTGTGGCTGGAAGAGGTCCCGGCCGAGCACATCACGCTCCTGCACTGGACTCCCGAGGTGGCCCACGCCCGCGTCCGCTGCCGACTGCGTCTCGGCCACTGGCCACGGCGACCGCTCACCGTGACGGTCCGCCTCACGCGGGGCGAGCGGGTGCTCGCCGAGCAGCGGACGCTGTTCGAGGGCCAGGAGACGGAGTTCGACATCGCGGTGCCCGCCCTGCGCCACGGGCAGGACCTCGACGATCTGCTCTGGAGTCCGGAGCGGCCGCAACTCGTCGACGCGGTAGTGGAGTTGCGTGACGCGGCTGACGACACCCCGGTCGACCGCGTCACGTCCTACCTCGGTCTGCGCGACATCGGCTGGGACGACGGCGTCTTCCTCCTCAACCACAAGCCGTACTTCCTCCGGTTCGCGCTCCAGCAGGGCTACTGGCCCGCATCGCATCTGTCGGCCCCGGCCGGCGCATTGCGCCGCGACGTCGAACTGGCGAAGGAGATCGGCCTCAACGGGCTGCGCGTCCACCAGAAGGTCGAGGATCCGCGCTTCCTGTACTGGGCCGACCGGCTCGGGCTGCTGCTGTGGGAGGAGATGCCGTCGGCGTACGCGTTCGGCGCGCGGTCCGTCGAGCGCGTGGTCGCCGAGTGGACCGAAGCCGTTTCCCGCGACCTCAGCCACCCCTCGATCGTCGCCTGGGTCCCGATCAACGAGTCCTGGTCCGTGCCGAACCCGGCGCTCGTCCCCGCGCAGCGCCACTTCATGGACGCCCTCTACCACCTGACCAAGGCCCTGGACCCCTCCCGCCCCGCCGTCTCCAACGACGGCTGGGAGATCTCCGCCGCCGACATCTGGGGCGTCCACGACTACACCCAGCGCGGGGACGTACTGCGCGAGCGCTACGGCCACGCCTCGCTGCGGCAGGGCGAGATCACCGAGCAGTGGCCCGGCGCCAAACGCCTGACCCTGGACGGCGTCCGCCACCAGGGGCAGCCCGTCGTCCTCAGCGAGTTCGGCGGCGCGACCTTCGAACCGGTGGCGGGCGCCGAGTGGTTCGGCTACGACACCGTCGCCACGAAGGAGGACTTCGCCGAACGCCTCGCGGACCTGGTGGCCGCCGCGGTGGACTCCGGGCTCGCGGGCTTCTGCTACACCCAGTTCACCGACACGGAACAAGAGACCAACGGCCTGCTGACACCGGACCGCCGGCCGAAGATCCCCCTGGCCGAACTGCGCGAAATCCTCACCCGACCCCCTGTATAGCGTGTCTCGTTCTTCCGTAGAGGAGAAACCGCAATGGCACGATCCGAGTACAGCCGTCGACGGGTGCTCCAGGCATCCGCTCTCGCCTTCGCCACGGTGCTGAGCCCGTGGAGCACGGCAGCCGGACTCGCCGCATCGGCGGGCATCCCCGATGAGGACGGCTACGATCTATGGCTGCGCTACCGCCCCACCGCCGATCCCCGGCGGCTCGAGGAGTACCGGAAGGCCCTGGCCGGTCTGGCACGTCAGGGCGAGGGCCGGGTCATGGGGAACGCCGAGCTGGAGCTGCGGCGGGCCATCGGGGGCTTCACCGGCAGCGCACCGGTCCGGGTTGCCGCCGATCGAGCCTCGGTCGTCATCGGCACGGTGGACGAGTCGCCGGTCGTGCGATCCGAGGTGAGTCCCGATCGGCTGGCCCGGATCGGTGCGCAGGGGTTCGTGATCGAGATGACCGGCACACCGGGCAATCGGCCACGACTGGTCATCGGGGCCCACAGCGATCGGGGCGTGCTGGCCGGGGTCTTCCATCTCATCCGTCTGCTGCGGCTCGAGCGTCCACTGCACAAGCTGTCCGTCCTGCAGAAGCCGCGCACCGCCCTGCGCATGATGAATCACTGGGACAACTTCGACGGGTCGATCGAGCGTGGCTACGCGGGCACTTCGATCTTCGAGTGGGACAAGCTGCCGGACATCTCCGACCGGGTCGTCGACTATGCGCGGTCCATGGCGTCGATCGGCATCAACGCTTCGGTGCTCAACAACGTGAACGCCAGTGCCGACTTCATCACCGGCGAGATGCTGACCAGACTCAGACCCCTGGCGGCGCTTCTCCACTCGTGGGGGATTTCGACCTGGCTGTCCGTCAACTACGCCGGCCCGGTGATCCTGACCGCGGACGACGCCGATCCGATCACGACAGCCGATCCCGCCGATCGACGGGTCCAGCGGTGGTGGCAGGACAAGAGCACCGAGATCTTCAAGACCCTGCCCGGCTTCGGCGGGTTCCTGGTGAAGGCGAACTCGGAGGGGCAGCCCGGCCCGCTCGACTACGGACGTACCCATGCCGAGGGCGCGAACATGCTGGCCCGCACGGTCGCACCGCACGACGGGCAGATCGTCTGGCGCAGCTTCGTCCACGAGGACTTCGGCGACTGGGCGGAGTACCAGTACCGGGTGTTCGCCCCGCTGGACGGCACGTTCGACGACAACGTCATCCTGCAGACCAAGTACGGACCGATCGACTTCCAGATCCGCGAGCCCGTACACCCCCTGTTCGGCACCATGCGCCACACGAACCAGATGCTGGAACTCCAGCTCACTCAGGAGTACACGGGCCACGAGATCCACACCACCTATCTGGCTCCGCTGTGGCGGGAGGTGCTGACCTTCCCGACCCGGGGGCCCGGCACCGGACCGACCGTCGCCGACATCCTCTCGGACGGCGATGACCGAGCGCCGCGGGCGGGCATCGCCGGAGTCAGCAACTTCGGCAACGCCCGCGATTGGACCGGCTCTCTGCTCGGAGCGGCGAACACCTACGCCTTCGGCAGGATGTGCTGGAACCCGGACGCCGATCCCCGGGACCTGGCCGCGGAGTGGGCCGCGCAGACCTTCGGCACCGACCGCGCGGTGACCGAGATGGTGGCCGATATTCTGGTGCGCTCGCGCCGGACGTACGAGGACTACACCTCGCCGCTGGGGATCGGCTATCTCACCGACCCCGGCGGCGACCATCTCGACCCGAGCCCGCTGGGCACCCTCTTCCAGTCACACCACACCACGGCCGAGGGCACCGGCTTCGACCGCACCGAGGCGACCGGCAGCGGCTTCACCGGGCTCTACCCGCGGCCCTGGCAGAAGCGCTACGAGTCCACCGCGACCTGTCCCGACGAGCTGCTGCTGTTCATGCACTGGGTGCCGTACGACCATCGACTGCGGTCGGGCAAGACGGTCATCCAGCACATCTACGATACGCACTTCACCGGGGTCGACCGCGTCGACCGGTTCCTCGCCGGGTGGAGCGAACTGTCCGGGGAGGTCGACCGGCAGCGCCATGCCGCCATCGAGGCGGGCTTCGAGGCCCAGCGGGAGCACGCGAGGTTCTGGCGCGACACGGTGGTCGGATTCTTCTTCGACAAGAGCCGCATCGTCGACGCCAAGCGGGAATGGCTGCGGGCGGGGCTGAACGGCCCGCGGGTGCTGCTCGGCGGCCGGCCGAACCTCTTGCCGGTCACCGTCACCAATGCCTCGGCGCGGGACCTCGACATCACGGTCGCACTGCGGCCACCGTCAGCGGACTGGCACACCGAGCCCGCCGAACAGTCCGCGGTTGGCGCCGCGACCGCGAAGTTCGAACTGCCGGTCACACCCCCCTTGTCGGGCAGCGTCGCCGCCCTGGACCTGGACGTGGCGCCGAAGCTCACCCGGCTCGACGGCCGGCCGCCGTCCCTGGTCGTCGCCCCCGATGGCAGGCGCTGCCTCATGGCGCTCAACGCCGGTCCGCGGAACGGGACTTCGATGCCCGGCTACGACGCGCTGACCCCTGAGTCCGCCTGGTCCGCGTCAGCCGGCCACGGCTGGGTCGGTGCCGCCCCGTCGGCCAGGGACCGCGGTGGCGAGCCCCTGTTGCGCGACCATCTCTGGCACAACTCGTCCCGGGTGCTGCGGGTCGCCCTGCCGGCCAGCAAGCACACCGGATACGCGCTGGTCGGGGACACCGGGGCCACGGCCTCGCCGACCCGGATCGCGGTGGACGGCGCCACCGTCGCCACCAGTCCGAAGCAGCCCGGCGGAACCTTCACCTGGCTGGAGCTCCCCCTCGACGGAGGTGCCACCGGCCGCACCACGGACATCACGTTCACGGGCGTGGGCGGCCCCTGGCGGCTGTCCGCGTTCGCCGTCACGGATCCGACCGCCCCGGCGCCGTCCCTGGTGGTGCTGAAGGCGGTGGCGGATCCGGTGTGGTGGACGGGCCGGGCCAACCCGGTCGCGGTGCTGGTACGCAACACCGGCGCCAGGGACCGCGACGTCACCGCCCGGCTGGTCACCCCCGACGGCTGGTCCGGCACCGAGCGGACCGTGACGGTCGCCGCCGGAGCCGAGCGAGAGCTGACGGTCACCGCGACCCCGGTGGCCACTCCGGGATTCGCCACCGTCGAGATCCGGCTCACCAGCGGCGACGAGGAGATCGAGCGCGGCCGGTCGGTGTCCGTGGTCACCACGCCGCACCCCGATGACGCGTCCTCGGCGTTCGACGCCAGCCCGCCGTCCAGCCCGCTGCTGACCGGGTACACCAGGCTGTCACCCGAGGACGACTACACCGACGACCGCGGCTTCGGCTGGGTCGGCGACCGGCCGCTCACCCGTGACCGGGGCAACGCCGACGACCTGCGCCGCGACATCGTCATGCAGAAGGGCGAGCCCAGCGTCCTGCGCATCCCGGTGCCGACCGGCAAGCATACGGTGTGGGTGCTCACCGGCGACTCCCTCACCGATTCGGGTGTCACCACCATCTCCGAGGACGGCACGGTCCTCGGACGCTCCGGCGACGACAGCCTGCCCAGCCGCGCCTTCGTCTGGTTCTCCTTCGACCTCGACGGTGGAGCGGACGGGCGCACCGCCGGCCTGGAAATCACCGGCTCGAAGCTGAACGGCCTCTGGCGCATCGCGGCCCTGGTCGTCGTCTGAGCCCACCCCCGCGCCGCACGCCCACGTGTTCCTCCGGGCGCGGTCCGCGACCCGGCATCACCGATATCTCAGGTATCCCGGCATCTCCGGCATCCACAAAGGAGAGCTCCCGATATGACATCGAAGTCAGCACGATTCCCCGCGGTCCGGGGCAGACCCGGCGTCGTCCTCGCCCTGCTCATGGTCCTCGGCCTCGGCAGTGCGCATCCCGGACCGGCCGCGGCCGATCCCGCCGATCCGCCCGGGACGTACCAGAACCCCGTGATGGACGACGTCGCGGACGCCTTCTCCGACCCATCGATCATCCGGGGCAAGGACGGCTACTGGTACGCCTATGCGACCCAGACCAGCATGCGCCGGGACAACCAGGGAGGTCCCTGGGAGTCACAGCACTTCATGCCGATCACGCGATCGGCCGACCTCGTCAACTGGACCTACGTCGGTGACGTCTTCGGGCCCGACAACCACCCGGAATGGCGCGACTTCAAGAGCACCTACTACTGGGCGCCCGACATCCGGTACATCAACGGCACGTACTACCTCTACTACTCGGTCGCCGGAGACGACAAGAACACCATCGCGCTGGCCACCGCGGACCATCCGGCCGGCCCGTGGAAGGACATCGGCCGCCCCGTGCTGCCGTACGGGACGACGGTCAATCAGATCGATCCGTCGGTGTTCCTCGACTCCGACGGCCAGAAGTACCTCTACTACGGCTCCTTCCGCGACGGCGGCATCCAGGCGGTGCGCCTGAACGAGGAGGGCACCGCGCCGGTCGGCACTCCGGTGCAGGTGGTCGGCGCCCGGCGCGGCGAGGCCGCGTACGTGGTGAAGCGGGACGGCTGGTACTACCTGTTCTACTCCGGCCTGGGCTGCTGCGCCCGTGACAAGGGCGCCTATCCGGTGTTCGTCGGGCGGGCGAAGAACCCGATGGGCCCATTCACCGACGCCGAGGGGGTCGGCCTGGCCGACCTGCACCCCGGCGGCACGATCGTCAACGCGCCGAACGGCAACAAGTGGGTCGCGACGGGCCACTCGGCGAACGTCGTCGACAAGTCCGGCCAGGACTGGATCCTCACCAATGGATTCGACCGCCACGAGAGCGATCCGAACTGGGGCGGACGGCCGACCATGATGGACCGGCTCGACTGGATCGACGGCTGGCCGACCGTGCGCGCGGGCGCCTGGACCAGCGAGGAGCGGCAGACCGCACCCGCGAGCGACTGGGGCTCGGGGGGCACCTTCGACGACGGCCTGGCCGACTTCGACATCCTCGGACACGGCTCCTGGACCACGGGGTCGGATCCCGACTCGGGACGCTATGCCCGTGGCCGGTCCCGGGCCGCGGTCCCGCAGCTGCTGCTGCCGAGACGGGCCCCGGACGGCGATGTGAGGATCGAGGCCGACGTGCGGCTGCGCGACGACGACGGCCGGGTCGGCCTTGTCCTGGCGTCCGCGGGCCGGTCCAACCACGCCGTGGCCTGGCTGGATTCCACCGGCACACTCTCCGTCGAGGTCACCCGGGACCGGAAGGTGGTGCGGAAGCGGACCGCTCGTCTGCACGCGGACGCCGATCCGCGGACCTGGCACTCGCTCACGGCCGAGATCCGCGACGGGGCGGCGCACGTACAGGTCAGCTCGGCCATGCTCGACATGCCGCTGGCCGAACTGAAGGTGGACGTACCAAAGGACTGGCGCCGCGGCGGAGTCGCCTCGACCCGCGGCTCCGGCGAGGCGGACAACGTCGGCGTGACCCGGCTCTACACACCGGTGACCGTCAAACAGCCCGAGCCCGAAATCGGGGCCCGGCTGCCGGAGTACGACGAGGACTTCGACGACGGTCGGCTGGACGGCTGGAAGTGGTTCGGCCCCGCCGACGGGAAGGTCGCCGATGGCCAGTACGTGTGGCCGACGCAGGATGCGGACTTCTCCGGCAAGGGGACCATGGCATCGGCACTGCTCCGTGACGCTCCGACCGGCACCTACACGGTCGAGACCAAGCTGCACTTCCCGATCAGCGACGCCCCCGACGGGCGCAGCCAGGCCGGGATGATCGCCTTCCAGAGCCCGGAGGACTCGATCCATCTGGCTCCGACACGGACCGGCCCATCACGGCAGGCTTTCCTGTGGATCGGCCGGGACCGTGACAGCTGGCCGGAGCTGCAGCTGGGCCCGTCGGCCGACACCATGTGGCTGCGGCTGCGCCATACCGTCGATCCGAAGACCGGCGAGCACAGATTCCAGCCGGCCACGAGTCGGGACGGGAAGCACTACATCTGGGGTGGGGTCTGGCATCTGCCCGCCGGTTCCGACCCGTCCATCGGCCTGGTCTCCCTGGCCGGCAAGGGAGTTACCGCACGCTTCGACTACGTGCGCTTCTACTCCTGACACCGCGCCACACGCGCCTGGCCGGGTACCAGTTCCCCGCATCGGAGTCCAAGATCGATTGTCAGTGGTGGGTGAGAAGGTAGGAGCATCGAGAAGGAAAAAGGGGGAGCGTCCATGTCCGGAAACCAGAACTACATCAATCACGTCGCTCTTGTACTGGATGCCAGTTCGTCCATGTCACACTTGAGCGGCAAGGTCGTCGAAGTCGCCGACCAGCAGATTGCGTATCTGGCTCGCCGATCGAAGGAACTGGACCAGGAAACCCGCGTCACGGTGTACGTCTTCGCCGACAAGGTGGAGTGCGTCATCTACGACAAGGACGTGCTGCGGATGCCGTCCCTGAAGCAGCTTTACCGCGTCGGTGGAATGACTGCTCTGCTGGCGGCCACACTGAAATCGCAGCGGGAGCTGGCGCAGACAGCTCAACTGTACGGCGACCACAGCTTCCTGACGTTCGTGCTGACGGACGGCCAGGAGAACGCAAGTCATCGCTGCCCGGATGCCCCTACCAAAAACCCACGCGAACTGGTGCAGGCCGTGGCCACGATGATGGATACGCAGGAGGACAACTGGACGCTGGCCGTCCTTGTGCCGGACCAGATGGGCAAGCGCGAGGCCATGCAGTGCGGCTTCCCGAAGGACAACATCGCCATCTGGGACGCCACGAGCACACAGGGTCTGGAGGAGGCAGGACAGGTCATCCAGCAGGCCACCGAGAACTTTATGGTGGGCCGAGCCCAGGGCATCCGGGGATCGCGGGCGGTGTTCTCCACGGGTGCGGAGGCGGTCAACAAGGACACCATCAAGGCGGCCGGCCTCACCCCCGTGGACCCGTCGGAATACCAGCTGATTCCGGTGGCTCGCGAAGCGGCGATCCGGGAATGGGTCATCGAATGCGGGCACACATTCCGTACCGGCTGTGCGTTCTATCAGCTGAGCAAGTCGGAGAAAATTCAGGCGCGGAAGCAGATTGCGGTGCTGGAGAAGAAGACGGACCGGGTGTACACGGGGCCGGCGGCCCGATCCCTGCTCGGCCTGCCGGACACGGAAGTTCGCGTCAATCCGGACCGCAACGACGACTTCACGATATTCGTGCAGAGCACCAGCGTGAACCGGAAGCTGGTACCGCACACGCGGCTGCTGCTCATGATCTGAGGCGACGCGGGCTGGGCCCCGAGCCCAGCCCGTCGAGGTGAGCCGAGGGGCCGCGCACCCGTTGTCCGGGGGCGCGGCACCTCCGGCGTGCGGCCATGGAATCCACGAGGAGCAGCACCCCCGGCGACGCCACCCAGCCTTGCGACGTTCGTCGTGATGCCAGGAGTCAGCCGGGTCCATCGCCGGCGGCCGCGAGGAGTGGCACCACCAGATCGCTGATCGGCGTCGGGATGCCGTGGACCCGTCCACGGCGCAGCACGACACCGTTGCGGGTGTCCCATTCGAGCGGCCGGTTGGCCTCGCGGTCGGCGAGGATGGAGGTGCCCATATCGGCCGGGTAGGCCTGGAAGCTGTCAACGATCTCTCGCGGCACCTCGTCGCTCAGTGCCGCGCCCTCGGCGCGGGCAACCTCGAGGCACTCCCGTAGATAGGCCAGGGACAGCTCGGCGATATCGGCCCTGGCAAATATGCCGGCGCGGCGGCCCGTGAGGACCATCAATCCGGCGACCGCGTTCTGCAGCAGCTTGCGCCACGCCACGGACGTGAAGTCCGTGGCCAGGTCGACCGAACACCGAGTGCCGCGCAGAGCCTCGAGCACCACACGAGACGCCGGCGTGTCCGGCAGGGTGAGGCGCGCTTCGCCGCGCAACCACACCGAACCGTCGGACTGTGCTTGGGCGGGGAACCACACGACCGAGGGGATGGCCCGGGCACCGGAGAGGTACGGCGCGACAATCGACCCTTGCTCGACGCCGTTCTGCAGAACACAGACAACGGTGTCCGCACCGCACAAGGCCGTCAGCCATGGTGCCGCCGCCTCGACCTGCGTCGACTTGACGGCGAGGAAGACAAGGTCGACCGCTCCGTCGGTATGTGCCGGGTCGATCCGCACGGGCCCCGGCACGACGACGCGGTCTTCGCCCACGTGCAGCTCGAGGCGTTCACGCGCCGTGCGGCCACAAATCCTCGGCGTACGGCCGACCTCATGCAGCGCCGCCGCCACGGTCGTGCCGATCGCCCCCGGACCCACCACCGCGACGGTTGGTTCCAACGACATCATCATCTCCCTTGAGTACGTCTCTGGTCCGTCACCGGGAAGGCCTGACCGCTTCCCGGGGAGCGGGCCCGGGCGGTCCGGTGAGAAGTCCGCGAAGCTCGCTCATTGGCTGCGCGGGAGCGACAAGCTCCGTCCATGGATACGTCTGTGCGCTGTCGGAGAGAAACTCGAGCGCGGCGAGGAGATGACGGGGTTCGTCATTGTGCTGCCCGTGAATGGACGTGTGGTTGCGGACGACGGCCTCGGGGTCGATCTCCAGCAGGCCGTCGGGCGCGACAGTACCGGCGAGGACGGCGGTGCCGCCGACGTCGAGGAGCGCAAGGCCTTGCTGGAGCGCCGAGCGCGATCCGGAGAATTCGAACAGGACGTCGATCGCGCCTGCCTCGGGAACGCTGTCAACAGAGCGCGTCGCGCCGAATCGTTCGGCGAGGGCGCGCCGAGCAGCAGCCCGGCGATATCGTGATCGAATCCGGTGTTGAGGACGACTTTGACGCCGGCTTCGCGGAGCCGGGTCATGGCATCGAGAACGCCGGGCAGCGGCGTCGGTGGCTGTGCGGCGTAGGCGGTCTGCAGACGCCCGCGGAAGTCCTCCACGACGAGCGCGAGCCGGTCTGGTTCCGGCGGGACGCCCTCGTCGTCGGTGAGGAGCGCCTTCAGGGCTTCGTGCTTCGCGGACCCGTGCCAACGGTTGATGTCCTCGTCGGTCGGGTCAGCGCCGTGTGCTCGTGCGGTATCGGCGAGGACCCGGTAGACCCGTAGGCCCTCGTCGATGGTGGTCCCGGCCATGTCGAACACGGCGAGGTCGATGCGTGGGGCCGTCATCCGGGGCTCCTCGTGGATCAGGGCCGTGTGCTGCGGACCAGGGGGGTTCGCATATCAGGGGCGTTCTGGATCGTGAACGCGACCTCGGTGGGCAGGTAGCGGTCGTCGTGGTATTCGATGACCACGCCCTCGCCGTTCCGTGTGGTGCGGCGTTGCCGGAGCAGCGGCGAGCCCTCAGGGACGCCCAGCCAGGCCGCGTCGACCGTGTCCGCGGCGACCGCGTCGATGACATGCGACGCCGCCGCGAAGACCACGCCGCGGGACTGCAGGAACTCCCACTGCGACCCGGCGTCCGAATCGAACTCGAACAACAGCCGACCGACGGATTCGACGTACAGGGCACGCTCGAGCATCGTCGGCACGTCGTCCAGCGTCCGCAGCCGCAGACCGTGCACCACCATGGAGCCCTCGTCGAGCCGCAGTGCGGCGGCGGCGCCCGAGTCGGCGGTGCGGAGTCCCAGTTCCAACGTGCGCTGCCCAGGGGTCCGGCCCAGCGAACGAGCCCATGACGAATAGGACATCAACGTATCGAAGGGCTGACCGACCGCGTCGGCGCGGACGGTCGAGCGTCGTCCGCGACTGCTGGAGATCACTCCTTCCGCGCGCAGCGTCGCCAGCGCTTGACGCACCGGTGCGCGCGACGCGTTCCACTCCGCGCACAGTTCCGCTTCCGACGGCACGGTCTGCCCGACGAGAAGCTTCCCGTCGCGGATCCGTTCCCGAAGACTTTCCGCGATCGCAGCGTGCAGGGCCATGGTCATACCGGCATCGTCACATGTACGTACACGTTGGTCAAGCTCGCTTGTCGCGCGCTCGGCGAAGAGTGCTCACGCGGTGAACAAGAGTCAAAAAGTGGGTAGATACCGGAACTCTTGCTTGCGTACCGTCATTCGCACGAGCCAACCTACTTGGCATGACAAGTTTGACGCGAATCGAAACGGTCACGACGAACGACCTCGACATCGCCTACGAACGACACGGACGCCCGGGTGCCCCTCCGGTCATCCTTCTGCACGGATTCCCGTACGACGTGCGCAGCTACGACGAAGTCGCCCGGATCCTCGCCGCAGCGGATGCCGAGGTGTTCGTTCCGTACCTGCGCGGGTTCGGACCCACCCGCTTCAGACGCCCCACGACCATCCGGTCCGGCCAGCAAGCAGCCCTTGCCCGCGACCTCATCGCGATGATCGAGGCCCTCGGCCTCAACCGCCCAGTCGTCGCGGGGTACGACTGGGGCGGACGCGCCGCGACCGTAACAGCGATGCTCCGACCCGACCTGATCACGGGACTCGTCAGCGTCGACGGCTACAACGTCCACGACCTGGCCAACAGCGACGCCCCAACGCCGCCGGACCAGGAACGGAAGCTCTGGTACAACTACTACCTTCATTCCGAACGTGGCCGTCGCGGGCTCGAACAACACCGCGAGGCATTCGCTCGCCTGCTCTGGGAGGAATGGTCGCCCGGATGGGACTTCACGGACAGGGAGTTCGCCGCGACCGCGCCCTCACTCCATAACGCCGACTTCGTCGCCGTCGCCGTCCACTCCTACCGACACCGGTTCCAACTCGCCACCGGCGCGCCGGAATACCAAGCCGACGAGGACCGCATCGCGCCACTTCCACGGATCCAGGTCCCCACCATCGCTGTCAGCGCACTCGACGACGGGCTCCGCGCGCCGAAACCGACCGCCGAACACGCCGCGCGCTTCCCCAATCTGATCGACGACATACGCCTTCGCGTCGGCCACAACCCACCCCAGGAAGCACCCGGCGAATTCGCGGACGCGGTCGCCAGAATCCGCTTCACCCACCGAATTCTTCGCCGCCGGTCGACCGAGTGACAGGTGTCCCGCGAGTCACGGCCTCTATCCAGGCGTGAAGTGCATCAGGCCGCACCCGCGGGGCGGTCGGCGATCGGAAGGGAGAAGGGCATGGCCACGTACAACACGGAAATCTTCACCGGCGGAGGGGGCTGGCAGCAGGACGAGCCCCTCAGCATCAGCATCAGCAACCGCGCGGAGGTTGTCCCGCAGAACGGTGGTCCCGCGACGGGGACCACCGTCACATGGAGCGGCTCCGACGCGGGGTCGGGCAGCGTCACCTTCTTCGACGGCGGCACGCGCTTCGAGGGCACCGCCCAGTTCCCGGACGAAGGCCCCGTCGGCTACCGGGGAACCCTGACCGGCTGACCAGCGGCCACGGTGACGGCCGCGGCCAGATGGGCCGCGGTCGGTCCCGGTCGCCGTCCTCGTCCGCCCCGGGGGCGACTACCGCTGAGCGGCAGCCTGGTACGCATGGCGACTCACATCGCCGATCAGGTTGATGCGGACCCGTCGCTCCACGAAGCACCACTGCCCATCACGGCGCTCGAAGCGGTCATGGTACCGACCGGCGGCGATGGGTTGCAGCGGCAGATCGGGCAAGGCCTGGAACACGGTGACGTACGAACGCGACACCGCCGTGCCCGCCTGTTCATCGACCTCGATGGCAACGTTGGTGGTGACATGCTGGGTTCGCGGTGTGCCGTCGGCGTACACGATCAAAGTGTCCTTGAACATCTTCTCGATCGCTTCGCGCCCGCTGACTGGCTCGCCAGTGCCCGTGAAGGTGGCTTCAGCGAGAAGCGTGCCGACTCCCGCGAAATCGCCGTCGTCCACGAGTTCGGCGTACCGTGCGATCAAGTTCTCGATCGCTCGGTAGCTCAATGTCGGATCGGCGGGCATGCCGATGGATGTGGACATGGTCTCCTCCAAGCAAAGCGGGAGATCTTCAGCGTGCTGCCCCTGGCGACAACACGGCTGCGAATCGGCCGGTTGCGACAGGCCAGCTTGCCATGTTCTGACGCCTGAATGAACGCTGCTGCCGATCGACCGGATCGCCGCCGACCGGCCGTACCGCTCGGGCAAGGACAAGAGGGCCATCGCGGCGCTGACGGATCACAGCGACCGGCCGCCTTGGCACACCGCGGCCCGGTCCTGATCAAGTGGCGCAGGCTCTGGATCAGTCTCATACGGGCAAGCTGGTGCCTCTTGGGAGGATGCCGCGGGCCGGACACCGGCGCCGGTGGCACCGACGCTGGCCACGACCACGAGAACCAGGCCGAGTGTCGCGGCCGTCCCGGGGCGCTGGCCGAGAACGAGCAGACCGACCGTGAGGGCGATGGCGGGCTCGAGGCTCATCAGAGTGCCGAACGCGGACGTGGTCAGACGACGCAGGGCGAGAAACTCGAGAGCGAACGGGATGACGGGGCTGAGCACCGCCAGAGCCAGCATGGTCCACAGCGGTGACCACGTGAGGCGTTCGGCGAGGCCCGGGGCGGCGATGGCCAGCCCCACCACCGCGGCGACCGGCATGGAGACAGCCAGTCCTCTCAGGCCGGTGACGCGATCACCGACCCGTTGGGTCAGCAGAATGTACGCGGCCCAGCACCCCGCGGCGAGCAGCGCGCTCCCCACCCCCACAAGGTCGGCGCCGCCGTGCCAGGGTTCGGTCAGCAGCACGACGCCCGTCGCCGCCGCGGCCGCCCAGACGAGGCGTCCCTTCCTCGGCCCGAAGAGGGACACAGTGAGCGGCCCCAAGAATTCCAGTGCGCTTGCGGTCCCCAGCGGGAGGCGGGCGATCGCCTGCATGAAGAAGACCATCATTCCGGCGGTCACGAGACCGAGCACCATGCAGGCAAGAAGATCCCGGGAGCTGAAATCACGAGGCCGGGGGCGGATGGCGACCAGCAGAATCAGCCCCGCCCAGCCCAGGCGCAGCCCCGCGGTTCCCAGCGCGCCGAGCTGTCCGAACAGCGGAACCGTCAGAGCCGATCCGAGCTGCACGGTGCACATCGAGGTGGCAGCCATGAGGAAACCGGCCCCGGCGCCGGCATGGCGCGAGCGATGGGAAGGAAGAGCCTCAGGCGGTTCGGGAGCGTTCATGGGCTCCAGTAGAGATCCTCGACACCGTTCACGTCCACGTGCCGATCCCGAATGATTCGTTCGGGATTCATGGACAATGAAGGGATGGAAACACGCCGCCTGCAGATGCTGGCCGAACTGGCCCGGCGAGGCTCGATGCGCGCCGTGGCCGAGGCCACCGCCACGACCACCTCGACGGTTTCTCAACAGATCGCCGCCTTGGCTCAGGACATGGGCACGGCACTGATCGAACCGCATGGACGCAGGGTCAGGCTCACGCCGGCGGGCCGCCGGCTGGCGGAACACGCCGTGACGATCCTCGCGGCAGTCGAGGCCGCACAGCGGGACCTGAGCCCCGACGCCCCACCGACCGGCACGGTGCGCGTGGCAGGCTTCGCCATGGCCATCCGAGCCCAACTGCTGCCCATCATCAGCACCTTGTCGACAAGCCATCCTGAGCTCAGCATCCTGGTCCGTGAGCACGAACCCGCCGAAGCCCACCATCTGCTGGCGAACGACGAGGCCGACCTCGCGCTCACCTACGACTACAACCTGGCACCGGCCGAGCCGGACCCCGCGGTCGTGACCACCCCGCTGTGGACCGCTCCCTGGGGTCTGGGCATTCCTGACCACGTCGCCCGTCCCTCAGCATCGGGCGCCCCGGAGGTCTTCCGCTGGTTCCGCACGGCGGATTGGATCGGCAACTCGCGCAACACCGGTGACGAGACCGTCATCCGGACCCTCGCCTCCATGGCCGACTTCACCCCCCACCTCACGCACCAGGCGGACAACCTCGACCTCGTACAGGGCATGATCGCGGCAGGGATGGGCGTAGGGCTGCTGCCGATGGGCACCTCCACGTTGCCCGGTGTCCATCTGCTGCCGCTCACCGCGCCGGACGTTGTTCTGCGCGCCTTCGCCGTCGCCCGCCGGGGTCGCGACAGCTGGCCTCCGCTGGCCCTGCTGACCGACCTGATCATTCGGCGATCAGCGCAGAGTGCATAGCCTCGATCGCCGCACCGGCTACCGGCGTGGACGGTGCGCCGGGGGGCGCGAAAGGTCATGGCAATGACCCGTCCGGACTCCGCGCGCGCCCTGCCCAGGGCCACGGGACGCGGCAATGATGAGCGGACCGCGCGTGATCCACACGACTCCGCATACCTGCCCCATGGGCAGATGGCATGCGGTGGAAGGAATCCACGTTGTTGCTCCTCATCTCCCCGGACAGCGTCGAGGAGGCCCTCGACTGCGCGAAGGCGGCGGAACACCTCGACATCGTCGACGTCAAAAAGCCCGACGAGGGCTCGCTCGGCGCGAACTTCCCCTGGGTCATCCGGCAGATCCGCGACACGGTCCCGGCGGACAAGCCGGTCTCCGCCACCGTGGGAGACGTCCCCTACAAGCCCGGCACAGTGGCCCAGGCGGCACTGGGCGCAACGGTCTCCGGAGCCACCTACATCAAGGTCGGCCTCTACGGATGCACGACCCCCGAACAGGCCATCGATGTCATGCGCGGGGTCGTCCGGGCGGTGAAGGACTACCAGCCGGACGCGTTCGTCGTCGCCTCCGGCTACGCCGACGCCCACCGCATCGGCTGCGTCAACCCGCTCGCGCTGCCCGACATCGCCCGCCGCTCCGGCTGTGACGCGGCCATGCTCGACACCGCGATCAAGGACGGGACACGGCTCTTCGACCACGTTCCGCCCGACCTCTGCGCGGAGTTTGTCCGGCAGGCCCACGATGCCGGTCTGCGCGCCGCCCTCGCGGGCAGCGTCAAAGCCGCGGACCTCGCCGCGCTGACCCGCATCGGCACCGACATCGTGGGGGTGCGCGGCGCGGTCTGCGAGGGAGGTGACCGCGCCACCGGACGGATTCAGCCGCAGCTGGTGGCCGCCTTCCGGGCGGAGATGGACCGGCACGCCCGGGAACACGCGGCGTCCGTCCCCACCGCGGGCTGACCGCCGGTATGCCGGCCAGCCCGTCCCCTGGCACGCCCGGGACCCGCGCTGGGAGCTTCGCCGTCCTCGATCCGGCCACCGGCGAGGCCTTCGATGAGGCCCCCGACCAGCAGCCGGAGGAGCTGGACGCCATCGTCGGCCGGGCCCACGCCGCCTGGCGCGGCTGGCGCGCCGACCCCGCCGCCCGCACCACCGCGCTGCTCGCGGCAGCCGACGCCGTGGAGGCCGCCGGGGCCGACCTCGCCCCACTACTCACCCGTGAACAGGGCAAACCCCTGGCCGAGTCCTACGCGGAGGTCGCCCGTACGACGGCCCGCCTGCGCTACTTCGCCGAGCTGGGCCCCGAAACCCGGCCGATCACGGACGGCCGGCCGGTACGCAGTGAGATCCGCTGGCGACCGCTCGGGCCCGTCGCCGCGATCGTCCCGTGGAACTTTCCCCTCCAGCTCGCCTCGGCGAAGTTCGCGCCCGCGCTCGCCGCGGGCAACACGATGGTGCTCAAGCCCTCCCCGTTCACGCCGCTCGCCACACGGCTGCTGGCGTCCGTCCTCTCCACCGCCCTCCCCCCGGACGTCCTGACCATCGTCACCGGCCGCGAACCGCTCGGCGCCCGTCTCGCCGCCCATCCGGGGATCCGCCACATGACCTTCACCGGCTCGGTTTCCACCGGACGGGCCGTCGCGCGGGCCGCGACGGCCTCGCTCGCCCCGGTCACCCTGGAACTGGGCGGAAACGACGCCGCCATCCTGCTGGAGGACGTGGACGTGGAACGGATCGCGGACCGGCTGTTCTGGGCGGCGTTCCGCAACTGCGGGCAGGTCTGCATGGCGGTCAAGCGCCTCTACGCCCCGGCCCGGCTCTACTCCCAGGTGGTCGAAGCCCTCACCCAGCGCGCGAAATCCGCCGTCGTCGGACCCGGGCTCGACCCCGCCTCACAGCTGGGCCCGGTCGGCAACGCCCCTCAACTGGCCCGCGTCGAGCACTACACGGCCCGGGCCCTGGCAGACGGTGCCCGGGCCATGGCCGGCGGCCACCGGCTGGACCGGCCCGGCTACTTCTTCGCCCCCACCATCCTGGCCGATGTCCCGCCCGACAGCCCCGTGGTCACGCAGGAGCAGTTCGGTCCGGTCCTGCCGGTGCTGCCGTACGCCGGCCTCGACGAAGCCATCGCAGCCGCCAACGACACCGGCTTCGGGCTGGGCGGCTCGGTATGGGGCACCGACCTGGACCGGGCCGAGACGGTGGCCGGCCGGCTGGAATGCGGGACGGCGTGGATCAACCACCACGCCGAAACCTCCCTCGCCCAGCCCTTCGCGGGCATCAAGGACAGCGGTGTCGGCGTGGCGGGCGGGCCGTGGGGGTTGTATGGGAACCTCAGCCCGTTCGTCGTACACCGTCCGGTTGAGGTGTGACGGATGAGGTGTGACGGATGAGGTTCACCGCGGCGGTACTGCGCTCCTATGAGAGCCGGTTCACCCTCGAGGAGGTGATGCTGCACGCGGGGCCAAGCGACGGCGAGATCCTGGTGAAGATCGCGGGCTGCGGAATGTGCCGCACCGATCTCGCGGTCCGGCACTCGGCCGGCCGCTCACCGCTCCCGGCGGTGCTCGGCCACGAAGGAGCCGGGATCGTGGTGGAGACAAGCGGCCCGGACACCGGCCTGAGCACCGGCGACCACGTCGTTCTGAGCTTCGACTCCTGCGGACACTGCCGGAACTGCATGGGCGCGGCCCCCGCCTACTGCGACTCCTTCGCCACACTCAACCTCTTCGGAGGGCGCAAGGAGCACGCGGCGCGATTCACCGACGCGGACGGAGGCGCATTGGCACCCCGGTGGTTCGGCCAGTCCTCCTTCGCCGAATACGCGATGGTCCCGGCCCGCAACGCCGTCCGGGTCGACCCCACACTGCCCATCGAACTCCTCGGACCGCTCGGCTGCGGCTTCCTCACCGGCGCCGGAGCGGTCTTCCACTCCTTCGGTGTCGGCCCCGGCGACACCATCGCGGTCTACGGCGCCGGAGCGGTCGGCCTGGCCGCGGTGATGGCGGCCACCGCCGCCGGAGCGGTGACCGTGGCCGTCGACCGGCACCCCGAGCGGCTGGCCCTCGCCGAGCGGCTCCACGCGATCCCGCTGCACGCCGGATCGGCCGACCTGCCCGACCTGCCTGACCTGGCCAGCCGCATCCAGCAACTGATCGACGGCGGCACACACTACGCGCTGGACACCACAGGCTCCCCCCAGCTGATCAACAACGCCCTTCGGGCCCTGCGCCCGACCGGCCACCTCGGCCTGGTGGCACGCCTCCACACCCCACTGCCACTCGAACCGGGGACCTTGGACCGGGGCCGGAGGATCTCCCACATCTGCGAAGGGGACGCGGTGCCGGGACTGCTGATCCCGCGGCTGACCAGGCTCTGGCAGACCGGGCGGTTCCCCTTCGACCAGCTGATCCGCGCCTACCCCCTCACCGACATCAACCAGGCCGAACGCGACTGCGACGCGGGCCGCGTGGTCAAACCCGTCCTGATTCCCGCGGGGCCAAGGGAGGACATTTGACTTCTCCCCCTCCTGAAGGAGGGGGATTCCTACGGCTCGCGCCGTGGGGGTTTCTGCTTCATCGCCGACCGCCCCATCCGGGAGGACTCCCGTTGAGGTCTTGCACCAGCTCCGCAGACAGACACCGCCAGCCCGGCGGCCAGAAGGTTCTTCGCGGCGTTCACATCACGGTCGTGGACCATTCCACAGTCGCACGTCCAGGTGCGGACGTTGAGCGGCAGCTTCCCCGCGAGGGTGCCGCAGTGGGAGCACAGCCTGGAGGAGGGGAAGAGGCGGTCAACCGCGATCACTTCCCGTCCGTACCACTGCGTCTTGTACTCCAGCATGCTCCGGAACTGTGTCCAGGCGGCGTCGCTGATGGCGCGGGCCAGACTCCGGTTCTTGACCATGTTGCGGACGGTCAGATCCTCGATCACGAGCGTTTGGTTCTCACGCACGAGTCGAGTGGTCAGCTTGTGCAGGTGGTCGCGCCGGCGGTCGGTGATCCTGGCGTGGATCCTGGCGACCTTGCGGCGGGCCTTGGCCCGGTTCGCGCCGTCGCCCCGGGCCTTCTTCGCCAAGCGCCGTTGCGCGAGCGCCAGACGCCGGCGGTCGCGGCGCTCGTGCCGCGGGTTGGCGATCTTCTCGCCGGTGGACAGGGTGAGCAGGTGGCTGAGGCCGACATCGATACCGACCGCGTTCTCGTTGTCGGCCAGTGGCTGGAGGACCGGGTCCTCGACAAGGAGGGAGACAAACCAGCGTCCGGTCGGGTCCTGCGACACCGTCACCGTGGACGGCTTCGCGCTCTCCGGCAGGGGGCGGGACCACACGATGTCCAACGGTTCCCTCATCTTGGCGGGGGTCAGCTTCCCGTCGCGGAAGCGAAACGCGCTGGTGGTGTACTCCGCGCTCTTGCGGGAGTTCTTTCGCGACTTGAACCGCGGGTACTTCGCCCGCTTGCCGAAGAAGTTCGTGAACGCCACTTGCAGTTGCCGCAGCGCCTGCTGGAGGGGAACCGACGACACCTCGTTGAGATAGGCCAGCTCTTCGGTCTTCTTCCACTGTGTCAGCAGAGCCGACGTCTGGTTGTAGTTGACCTGCTCCTGTCGCGCCCATGCCTCCGTACGGGCCGCGAGGGCCATGTTGTAGACCTTCCGCACGCATCCGAACGTGCGCGACAGCTCGGCCCCCTGCGCATCGGTCGGATAGAAGCGGTACCGATACGCCCGCTTCACGTAAGTGGACACGGCTCACAAACTAGTACATCAGCTTGTGACTTGCCGATTCGCGTAAGCGGACGCCAGGCCGCCCCCACGGCGAACCGGCTATCCCCGCCCTGCTCCGCAGGAGTCCGTTTCCTCCCCGGCCCGAAAGCCGGGATATCCACGGAGGAATCACGATGACCGACACAGCGCATCACAACACCGGTGTGGAAGGCGTGGAAGGGGGTGTCGGCCTGACCGCTCTCATGGTCGCCGCGGCCCGGGCGATCGAGACCCACCGCCACGACAGCCTGGCACAAGACATCTACGCAGAGCACTTCGTCCACGCCGCACCGGCCTGCGCGGACTGGCCGGTGCGCATACACCAGGTCGCGGACGGAGACGCGAACCCGCTGTGGGGACGCTTCGCCCGCTACTTCGGTCTGCGGACAAGGGTCCTCGACGACTTCCTCCTCCAGTCGGTGCGCGCGCACGGAGCCCGCCAAGTGGTCCTGCTCGGGGCGGGGTTGGATTCGCGGGCGTTCCGACTCGATTGGCCTCCCGGCTGTGTGATCTTCGAGATCGACAGGGAAGGCGTGCTGGCATTCAAGCACAAGGTCCTCGACGGACTGCCGACCGCCCCGAAGGCAGCCCGCGTACCGATCCCGGTCGACCTGCGTGCCGACTGGGCCGCAGCACTGACCGACGCGGGTTTCGACCCAGCCGCACCCAGCGCCTGGCTGGCCGAAGGGCTGCTGTTCTACCTGCCCAACGCCTCCGAGACGAACCTCATCCACACGGTGGACCGGCTGAGCGCGGGAGGAAGCACGCTGGCGTTCGAGGCCAAACTCGACAAGGACTTGCTCGAATACCGCGACAGCCCCCTCTACACCGCGACGAAACACCAGATCGGCATCGACCTGCTCAACCTGTTCAACCGAGAACCACGGCCCGACTCCGCAGGCGATCTCGCGGACAAGGGCTGGACCACAACCGTCCGGACCCCCTTCGACTACACCCGCCAATTCGGACGCGGCCCACGCCCCGAACACAACGACGCGCTGGCGGGCAACCGATGGGTATTCGCCCACAAGCCCCGCCTCTGACGCCACCACCCGAGAGCACGGCACGAACGGGGTACCGGTGGGCCCATGCCTTGCCACGTTGCATCCGACGAGGACCCGCGCCGCACTCCGCGTATCGGCGCGTATCTCGCTTGAGCGGTGGCACGGTCACGTCGTAGCCCTCAGCCGCCGCGGCATGCGGCGGGACCCGTGGGGTACCCGGCGGAAACACCTCACACTAGGAGTACTTCGCCATGATCTTCGCCATTGTTGGTATCTGTGCCGTTCTGGCCGTGCTGGCCTTCCTGGTCCCACGCCTGTCCCGGCACCCTGAACGCGGCACCCAACGCACCCTGGGCGCCGGATCACGCGCCGGCGGCAAAGCCCCCGGCATCTTGGGACGCATCCTCAGCAAACCCTTCCGCAGCAGCTCCAAGGCAGTCGGCCGCAGCGGCTCCGCCGGGCGCCGCGCCCGAGGCCACATGCCGTTCTAGCGCTCTGACCGAGAAGGTTGATCGAGGCGGTAGTTTCGCCTCGGCAGCCTGCCCGACGTGATCAACTCATACGCGAGGTCCGACGATGCCGCAGTCGCGATAGCCGGGGTACGGGCAGGCGCGGACGTGGTCCGCCACATGTACGGCCAGCGGCTCAGCCGCATCGACAAGGGTGCCGGGGACTTTGCCACCGCCGCCGATGTGGAGGCCGAGAAGGCGATCCTCGGCGTCATCCGTGCCGCACGGCCCGATGACACGGTGCTCGGCGAGGCAGGCAGACAGGCAGGCAGGCAACAGGGAAAGCTGAAACCGCGGTGACTGGAGTACTAGGAACGGGTCCGGCACAGTTCCTGGTCCACGAGTGTGCTCATGGCCTCCTGGGTGTCCTGGCCGCCGTCACTGGTGACGTACACCACGGCGGTCCGGGTCCCGTCTCGGGTGACGCCACCCCAGGTGTGATAGCCGAGCAGTTCGCCCGGGTGACCGAAGTAGCTGCCGCCGCAGGAGAGCGGGATCTCGCCCAGACCGAGTCCGTACCTCACACCCAACTCGGGCGCGGGCTTGGTGGTCGTCATCTCGTCGAGCTGCGCCGGAGCCAGCAGACGGCCGCCGAGCAGCGCGGTGTAGAACCGGTTGAGGTCGTGCGTGGTGCTGATGATCGACCCGGAACCGACGGCCATACTCGGATTGAGTGTCGTGACGTCGATGCCGGTGCCGATGCCGGTGCCGAACGCGGCGTAGCCGTGGGCGTGCGGGCCCGGGATGGACGGGAAGGTGCCGGGCGTACTGGTGTCTCTGAGGCCCAGCGGGCGGATGATGCGGTCGTTCACCTCCTGTGCCCAGCTCCGGCCGGTGATCTCGTGGATGATCATTGCGGCGAGAATGTAGTTGGTGTTGGAGTACGACCAGTCAGTGCCCGGGGGGAAGTTGGGAGGGTGCCGTATCGCCAGCCTCACCAACTGCTCGGGGGTGAAGGTGCGGAACCGCTCGGCTCGATAGCCGTCCGCGCTGTTCAACGCGGGTATCTCCGGCTCGACGTCAGGGATGCCGCTGGTGTGCTGCAGCAGCTGCCGCACGGTGATCCGGCCGCCGTCGTTGCCGTTGCCCTGGACCGCTCCCGGCAGCCACTGCTCGACGGTGTCCTCAAGGGACATTCGCCCCTCGCCGACGAGTTGCAGCACGACCGTGGCGGTGAAGGTCTTGGTGGCGCTGCCGATCCGGAGCCTGCCGTTGTGCGGCATCGGCCTCCCGGTGCCCCTGACGGCCGTCCCGGCGCGCGCGCTGTCACGTGTGTGCGGTGACGTCACCTCGGCGAACACACCGACGGCCCCGGTGTCGTGGATCGCGTCCACCTGCTGTTGGAGCGGATCGGCCCGCTGGGGCTTCGCCGCCGCCGTCAGCCCGGTCGATGCGGCGAGGAGGACCGCGGCCAGGCCGGTCAGGACGAGTGGGCCCCACCGACGCGTTTCTGACACATGCATGACGTTCCCTTTTCTGATCAGGTCGCCCGCGCGTCCAGGGACCGCTCAGACTGTGGCGCACGGCGGCTTCGCTCCCCGGAGCCGGTGGTCGAGGACCATCCCACCAGCGGAGAGGGGATCGGCCCATCCGGCTTTCCCCCGACGTGCCGATGTGCTGTCCTCAGGGCGCTGCCTGGGGCTACCCGTACAAGCGCGGATCCACTGTGCCCGGCCCTGCCGACACGCTGTACGCGATCCGCGTGGCGGTACCCGTCACGGAGTGCGGAAGCCGCGAAAGGTCACATGCTTCCGGCTCGCGAAGCCAAGCCGTTCGTAGAGCGCCATCGCGCCGGTGTTCGTCTCGGCCACGTGCAGGAAGGGGCGTTCGTTCCGATCCAGGATGCGTGCGACGAGGGCACTGATCAGGCGGGCGGCGTGGCCTCGCCCGCGTGCCTCCGGGGCCGTGCAGACGGCGCTGATCTCGGTCCATCCCGGGGGTCGGAGCCGTTCGCCCGCCATGGCCACGAGGTTGTCGCCGTCGCGGATGCCGAGGTAGGTGCCGAGTTCGAGGGTACGCGGCCAGAACGGTCCCGGTTGGGTCCGCGCGACCAGGTCGAGCATCTGGGGCACATCGGCCGCACCCAGTTCGACCACGTCGGTGCCGTTCACCGCATGCGGCTGGTCGGGACGGCCGCCGCTGCCGGACCAGATCATCTGCCGGCCTTCGAGGACGAAAACCTGCTCCCAGCCCGGAGGAGGGGACGCCTGGCAGCTGAACATGTCGGCGAACGCGTCCCGTCCGAGGAGCCGCGCGAGACCGGCCCAGTCCGCCGCGTCCGCGTCGGCGGGTACCGCGGAGAAGGTCGCGACTCCCGGCAGGTAGGTGGCGGCCCGGCCCAGTCGGCGCCCCAGACCTGCGTGGCGGCCGCGCAGCGACTCGCCCACCGGGTCCTCGAGTGCCGCGGTGTCACCGCGGTCACCGCTCGTCATCGTGATGTGCCTTTCCCACTGTGCGCGGTCGGCCGAGCGGCGCGATACCGCCCGACGCGTTTCCCCGTCTGGATTCCTGCCGAACGCGTCCGGTAGTGGCGCCGGGGTGATGGAACCATAACTGCCACCGGGCCCGTCGCTTCGCGAGGGGGCGGGCGTCCCTCCCGGCCTCTCCACGGCGCGGATCGCCCAGCCATCGACGGACTGGCCGTCATCCACCACTCTGCCGCTCAGCCGCTCAGCCGCTCAGAAATCCTGTGGCCGGTCACGGTCGGCGGGTGTCAGACTGACCGCGTCAAAGGGGCGTAGCTCAGCCCGGCCAGAGCAGCGGACTCCAAACCCGCGCGCCGCAGGTTCGAATCCTGCCGCCCCTGCCATGCAATGCGCCGCCATTGCCGACGGGCCTCTGCCTCGGCAGAGGTACCGCGTCCGTTATTTGCCGGCAAGCAAGCCGTGTGGCCACGGACGCTTACCGCGTCAGATAGCGCGCTGAGCCTTGCCTTTCCGGTCAGTGCTTTGAGCTGGGGTGATCGGACGGAAAAGCCGCGGTGTCGGTCACACATCGGTGGCTGTCGGTCCGTTGTCGGTGGTCGGTCGGCGAGGCCTGGAACCTTTCAAATCGATCCTGCCGGATGCCCATCCGGCAGGCGTGCGACAGCAAGGAACCAGCATGACCACTGATGTCACGATCATCGGTGCCGGACTCGGCGGCCTCACGCTCGCCCGCGTCCTGCACGTTCACGGCATCCCGGCCACCGTCTACGAGGCGGAGGCCTCCCCGGCGGCGCGCACGCAGGGCGGGATGCTCGACATCCACGAGGACAGCGGACAGCCGGCTCTCGAGGCGGCCGGCCTGGCGGACGAGTTCCGCGGCCTCGTTCTGGAGGGCCGCCAGGCGATACGGGTCCTCGACCGGGACGGGACCGTCCTGTTCGAGAAGGTCGACGACGGTACGGGGGGCAGCCCCGAGGTGCTGCGCGGCGAGTTGCGGCAGACGCTCCTCGACTCGCTCCCGGCCGACACCGTCCGGTGGGGGCACAAGGTCAGCGGGACGCGTGCCCTCGGCGGGGGCCGCCACCAGGTGACGTTCGCCGACGGCAGCACCGTCACCACCGGCCTGCTGGTCGGCGCGGACGGCGCGTGGTCCCGAGTCCGGCCACTGCTGTCCGACACCACCCCCGAGTACATCGGTATGTCGGCCGTCGAGACGTACCTGTTCGACGCCGACACCCGCCACCCGGCCAGTGCGAAAGCGGTCAGCGGCGGGTCGCTGTTCGCGCTCGCGCCGGGCAAGGGATTCCTGGCTCACCGGGAGAAGGGCGGCACCCTGCACACCTACGTGATGCTCGCCCGGCCGCGGGACTGGTTCGCGGACATCGACTTCACCGATTCCGCCGCGGCCACCGCACGGATCGCGCGGGAGTTCACCGGCTGGGCACCGGAGCTCACCGCGCTGATCGCCGACGGTGACACCGCCCCGGTGCCGCGCCCCCTCTTCGCCCTGCCCGTCGAGCACCGGTGGGAGCGGGTGCCGGGAGTGACCCTGCTCGGCGACGCCGCCCACCTCTCGCTCCCGAACGGCGAGGGCGCCAACCTGGCCATGTACGACGCCGCCGAACTCGCCAAGGCCCTCGCCGCACACCCCGACGACGTCGAGACCGCGCTCACCGAATACGAGCAGGCCATGTTCCCGCGCAGTGCTGCGGCCGCCACCGAAGGCATCTACGTCCACGAGTTGTTCTACGGAGACGACGCACCCCACGGCCTGATCAACATGTTCACCGGAGGCGAGTAGACCCCCGTGAGCCGCCGACTCCCACAGTCAGTCACCCGGCACGACTCCCGCACTGAGATACTGGCCAATCGATATCGGATCGCCTCAGACGGATGTGTGATGGCAGGCTGCCTCCATGGATCACGCGGAAGTACTGCTCATCGGAGGGCGGGCCGGAGTTGGCAAGACGACGGTGGGGTGGGAGGTATCGGCCGTACTGCGGGCCGCAGCCGTCTCGCACGCGGTCATCGATGGCGACTTCATGGGGCAGGTCCATCCGGCCCCGGAGGGAGATCCTCACTGCTCGGAGATCACCGAAAGCAATCTGACGGCCGTGTGGGCGAACTTCGCCCGACGCGGCTACCGCCGACTGATCTACACCAACACCGTGAGTGTGCTGCCTGAGTCCACGGGAATGTTCGAGCGCGCTATGGGAACGGGGACGCGGATCATACGGGTTCTGCTCACCGCCACCGATGCCACCGCCCGAGAGCGGCTGGTGCGCCGGGAACTCGGCTCGGAGCTGGAGCAGGAGCTGAAGAGCAGTGCTCGCAAGGCACGGCTGCTGGACCAGCAGGCCACCGCGGAGACTGTACGGGTGGCGACGGATGGGCGTGTTGTCGTAGATATCGCGCGTGAGGTGGTGACCGCGACCGGCTGGGCCAATTCGATCACTTGAGGACCGGTGCACGATCCGCGGTACAGCTCCCGCATCGCGGCCCGAACGCTCAACCCCTCTGGCTGGGACCGGAGTTCAGGAGCCGCTGGCCGCCGTGACGAGCCCTGATTCGTAGGCGCTGATGACCAGTTGCGCACGATCGCGCGCTTCCAGCTTGCTCAGCAGCCTGCCGATGTGTGTCTTCACGGTGCCGTGGCTGAGGTGGAGGTACTCGGCGATGTGGGTGTTGGAAAACCCGCGCGCCACCAGCAGCAGGACCTCTCGCTCGCGGTCCGTGAGGCTCGCAAGCGAGGAGCGGGGAGCCGGGCGGGCGTGGGGAAGGCGGGCGAACTCGGCGATCAGGCGCCGGGTCACCGAGGGGGCCAGGAGGGACTCCCCGGCGGCGACGGTGCGGATGCCGGCCAGCAGGACCTCGGGGGATGTGTCCTTCAGCAGGAACCCCGCTGCCCCGGCCCGCAGCGCGCCGTACACGTACTCGTCGAGGTCGAAGGTCGTCAGGATGAGGATGCGTGTCCGCGCTGTCTCGGGCGACCGGGCTATGTGCCGCGTGGCCTCGATCCCGTCCATGCCGGGCATTCGGATGTCCATGAGCACCACGTCCGGGCGCAGCCGCCGGGTGCTCTCGACGGCTTCGGCGCCGGTGCCGGCCTCGCCCACCGCGGTCAGCCCGGGCGCGGTGTCGATGAGCACCCGGAAGCTGCCTCGGAGCAGGGATTGGTCGTCGGCGACGAGTACCCGGATCGGTTCGGTCACGCGGTCGGCTCCCTTCGGTCCGGTGCGGTGCCGTGCGTGGGTTCGGCCGGGAGACTGGCCGAGACGGCGAACCCGCCGCCGGGCCGTGGCCCGGCCTGAAGCGTCCCCCCGTACATCATCGCCCGTTCCCGCATCCCCACCAGTCCGTGACCGCCCCTGAGGTCCCCTCGACCGGACGCGGCCGCCCTCCCCGCTCCGTCGTCGACCACTTCGATCTGCACCTGGCCGCGCGTGTCCGCGGTGACGGTCACCTCGCAGTGCGTTCCGTCGCCGGCGTGCTTGACGACGTTGGTCAGTGCCTCCTGGACGATGCGGTAGACGGTCAGTGCCGTCCCCGCCGGGAGGTCGGCCGCCAGGCGTGTACGGAGCCTGATGCGGATGCCTGCCTGTTCGGCACGCCGGACCAGCGAGGGCAGGTCGTCCAGTCCGGGAGGGGGTGCCATCCGCGCCGAGCCGGCACCTGACGTGTGCGGTCCGGCGCCGGCACCCGACGCGTGCGGTCCGGCGCCGGCACCTGGTGTGTGCGGTGTGGCGGGGTCGCCGCGCAGCATGCCCAGGGCGCGCCGCATCTCGGTCAGCGCCTCCCGGCCGGTCCGCTCGATCGCACCGATGGCGTCCCGTGTCTCCTCGGGGCGTTCCTCGGCCACGTGATTGGCGACGGACGCCTTGACGACGATCACGCTGAGGCTGTGCGAGACGATGTCGTGCAACTCCCGGGCGATGCGCAGGCGTTCCTCGGCCAGCGCCTCCTCGGCCAGGCGCCGCTCGCGCCGTACCGCCCGGGCTCGCCGCTGACGTACGGCACGGCCCGCGGCCCAAGCGCCACCGACCACCAGCCACACCAGCGCCGCGGTTCCGAGCGCTTCCGGCCACGGGCCGGACGGGGTCAGCACCGCCTCCCCGGTGATGACCGCGGCCGCCGAGACGGCCAGGGTCAGTGCGAGTGTCACCACGGCCCGGCGGGGCGGTATCAGGAGCGCCACCGCGTAGAGGGCCAGGGCGGTGGAGAGGTAGGGGTCGCGGGTGATGTCGAGGAGGGTCGCCGCTGCCGTGGCGCCCAGCACCACCGCGAGGGCGGGCAGGGGCCACAGGCGCCGAATGGCCAGCGGTGCTCCCACACCCGCCGCCACCAGCCAGCCCGCCCACACCGGGCCGGAGAACCGGGGAAGGCCGTCGGACCCGCCCTGCCCGGCCAGTGCCACATACGCGGCCGTCACCACGCCCGCCACGCAGGCGTCGACCGCCAGCAGATGTGGCCCTGTCCGTGGGCGCCACCGCACAATGCGCACCGCACGACAATACCGGGCGCTCATCCCGCCTGCCCGAAGCAGAACATCGCGGTGGCCACCACACCCACCAGTACAAGCCTCCCGACGACCGTGGCCGCCCGGGGAGTTGGCCCTGTGCGCCATGCGGCCACGCCCAGCGGTACGAGTGCCACGCACAGCCCCGCGGCAGCCGCGACCGACCCTGCCGTCGTCCCCTTCAGCACCCCCAGTGGCATCGCCGACACCAGGCCCAGGGCCGCCGCACGCAGGGGTCCGAGCACCTGTGCGCGGTAGGCGCCCACGGCCAGTAGGATCCAGCCGCTCATGATGGCCGCGTTCAGCGTGCTGAAGACGTGGAAAGCGCCATAGGTCTCGCTCACGGTCCGGGCCGCCGATACCGCGCCCTGAGCGGTCACCAGCTGGAAGTCCGCGTGATCCACGCCTGCGTGAAACACCCGGGCGAACAGGCCCAGGACGGTGAGGGCACCGCCCCACACAGCCAGCTCCCGGAAACGCGCACCGATCCGGGCGGCCAGGAGCGCCACTCCCGGCCAGAGCAGCGCCCACCCCGCCGAAACAAGACTGTACGAGGCGGTCATGAGACGCGGATGGCGCTCGTAGGCGCTCAGCTGCGCGGGAAAGAAGAAGCTGAAGCGCATGCGGAGCAGCACACCGGCAAGTACCAGCAAGGGCCCGACGACGAGGGATGCCGCGCCCACCCAGCGTCCCGGGAAGAGAGCCTGCGGCGCGGCGATTGACGGAGAAGTGACGGTCATGGGGCAACGATGTCGCCACCGCACACGCCACGTCGTCGGAGCACGGACCACACTTCCGGGTCGGACCGTGGTCGTACCTCCCCCGCCGCGCCTCTGACCCTGGTCCGACCTCACCGTCACCATGACGCGCGGTCATGACCAACACTGACGTTCACCCCGGGCCACCAGCCAACCGCCCACTCATAGCCGGAAACTGACGCGGCGGTAGGCTGCGGCGGTTCCTCAGCCAACGAGCCCTTGGGAGTAATCGATGAAGGCATTCCGGTACGTGGCACAGGGCGCCCCGCTGCAGAGTGCCGAACTGCCGGACCCGGTGGCCGCCCCGGGCTGGGTCGTGGTGGACGTCGAGGCCGCCGGGCTGTGCCACTCCGACGTCCATGTGATGGACGGCCTGATCGAGCCCATCTGCCGACCGCCCTTCACTCTCGGCCACGAGGTCGCAGGCACCGTGTCCGCCCTCGGCGAAGGCGTGGAGGGCTATGCGATTGGCGATCGCGTGGCCGTCGCGATCATCGCGCATCCGCAGGTCCAGGCGTCCTACGCGCCGGGCATCGGCGTCGACGGCGGCTACGCCGAAGGCCTGGTCGCCCATGCCTCCACCCTCGTCCCCCTGCCCGACAACGTCTCCACCGTCCATGCGGCCGTCGCCACGGACTCCGTTGTCACCGCCTACCACGCGGTCCGCACCGAGGCCCAGGCCAAACCGGGCGAGGTGGTCGCCGTCATCGGGCTCGGCGGTCTCGGCCTCAACGGAGTCCGTACGGGAGTGATCGCGGGGGCCACGGTCTACGGCGTGGACATCAACCCCGACACCTTCGAGGCCGCCCACGCTGCGGGCGCCCGCGAGTGCTTCACCGACACCGCCGCGCTGGCGGACCTGCGGCCCGATGCCATCATCGACTTCGCGGGCGTGGGCTCCACCACGTCCGACGCGATCGATGCCGTACGCCGCAACGGCCGCGTGGTCATGGTCGGCCTCGGTACGCAGACCACGACCTTCTCCAACGGCAGCCTCATCCGCAAAAGCGTGCAGCTCCGCGGCTCCTACGGCGCCAGCAAGGACGAATACCGTCAGGTTCTGGGCTTCATCGCGGACGGCCGGATCGAACCGATCGTGGAGGAGATCCCCTTCGCCGATCTCAACCAGGGCCTGGACCGACTCCGCCACGGCAAGGTCCGCGGCCGCCTGATCACCCGCCCCAGGGGCTGACCCCGGCCTCCTCGGCGTTCACACTCTCCGTCAGCCCAGCAGCGACCGAGGTCGCGAGTCCAGGATCGCCTCGGCCTCGTCGCTGATCGTCCGGACCACGTCCGCGGCGACGGCCGCCTCCGCGTCGTCGAAGTTCTGGACTCGGCACATCACCCGGGCCCCGCCCCCTTGGCGCGCGCCACGGCCGAGGCCAGGGATGCGTTCCCGCGAAGGAGCCGAGCCCGCCGGTCACGCCGAGCGGGAGAGCTGTTCGCGTACCCATGCGGGGTCGGGGTTGGTGTGTGGCCGGCCTGCCACGACGACGGTCGGTACGGTCTCGTTGCCGTCGTTGGCCGCCCTTACTGTTGCCGCTCCAGTCGGGTCACGCCAGATGTTGACCCAGTGCGCCTGGCGGGCGCCGCGGCCCAGGCGGATGCGCAGGCGGAGGCAGAACGCGCAGCCCGGTCGCCAGAAGACGACTGGGCGGCCGTCTGCCGCGCTGCGTCGTTGTGCCTCCGGTGCGCTGATCGACCTCGGGAAGATCAGAGGCGAGTTCACACCTGCGAGCAGTGCGAACACCAGCAGGAGCGCTACGGCTGTGCCGGGGTTTCCGCTGGAGATCAGGCCGGTGGCGAGGGCTGCGCCGCAGAGCACGAGGACTATCGGCAGGATCCAAGCGCGCGTCATAGCGGCCAAGGCTATCGGTGTGCCGGGCTCCGGCTTCGACGACCGTCGGCTTCCCGCTCATGACGCCGACGTCCCGGTCTCTCGACCGTCGACGTACGTCGCCACCACCTCGATGTCCCCGATACGCGACGTCTCGACCCGCCGGGGGTCGTCGCCGAGCACGACCAGGTCGGCGAGCTTGCCCGGGGTGAGGCTTCCCAGGCTGTCCTCCCAGTGGCAGGCGAACGCGCCTGTGGCCGTGTAGGCCCGCAGGGCCTCGTCGAGGGTGATCCCCTCATCCGGGCCGATCACCTGACCGGATTCGGAGGTTCGCTCGACCATGAACTGGATGGCCCTCAGCGGAGATCCGTCCGTGACGGGACGGTCGGAGCTGCCGACGAGGGGGATGCCGTGGTCCAGGAATGCCTTGCCGCGGTAGAGCCACGGGGCCCGTTCCTCGCCCATGATCGCCGCGTAGTCGTCGCCGAAGTAGCGCAGGAAGTTGGGCTGGACGACCGCGCTGATGCCGAGTTGCGCGAAGCGCGGAAGCTGGTCGGGGCGGATCAGGCCGGCGTGCTCGATGCGGTGCCGGGCGCCGGGGCGTGGCCGGAGGCGCTGGGCCCGTTCCAGGGCGTCCAGGGCCACGTCAGCGGCGCGGTCGCCGATCGCGTGGACCGCGAGCTGCCACCCGGCCAGATGGCCGTCCACGATCGTGTCCGCGAGCGCCTCCGGGTCGTCCTGTAGCTCACCCATGTGATCCAGCCCCTTGTACGGGCCGCTGAGCGCGGCGGTCCGGGCCATCATGCCGCCGTCTGTGTAGATCTTCAGCGCGCCCACGGAGAGCCGGTCGCCGCCGAACCCGGTGCGCAGTCCGAGGTCGAGGGCTCGGGGAATGCCGTCGGCTTCGTGTGCGGCGACCGGGTGCAACCGGTCGGCGGACACCATGACCTGTACCCGCAGCGGCAACAGACCTGATTCGTGGGCGAGTTGGTAGGCGCCCAGCTCGACCGGGCTGTGGCCGAAGAGGGCTCCGCCGATGCCCGCCTCGGCGCAGGCGGTGACGCCCTCGGCCAGGCAGGTGCGGGCGGCGCGGGCGATCGCCTCGGCCAGTTCCCGCTGGGAGTGCGGGAGGCGCAGAGCGCGGGCGGCGCCCATGGCACCCTCGGCGAGGAAGCCGCTCTCGTGCGGGATGTCGGCGGGGAGCAGGTCGAGAACGGCGGAGTTGACGAGGCAGCCGTGTCCGGAATCGTGCGTCACCAACAGCTTGCGTCCGTGGCTGACCCTGTCCAGTTCGGCGGCGGTCAGGTGGCGTCCCAGGGCTCGCTGGTCGTAGCCGACGATGCTCACCCAGGCTCCGGGCGAGCTGTTCCGGGTGACGGCCTCCTCCACGGTGGCGAGCATGTCGTCGATGCGAGTGCGCCCCGCGATGCTCGGGGTCTTCTGCTTGAACCCGGTCCAGGCCAGGTGCACATGGGGGTCGATGAACCCGGGCAGCACGGTGGCGCCCCGCAGGTCGATCACCTCACGGGCGGGCAGGGGGGTCACGGCCTCGTCCAGGCCCACGATCCGGCCCCGCCAGATGCCCAGGTCGTGGGCAACGGGGTGGTCCGGGTCCATGGTGAGGAAGCGGGCGTTCGTCAGTCTGGTGCAGAGCATCTGCCAGGGCTCTCCTCGGTGCCTGGGCGGCTTGCGATGACGAGGGGTCAGGCGGCGGCCCGAGTCAGTTCTCCAGGTGACGGCTGGTTCAGTTCTCCATGGTCGCCGCCAGGGATCGGGGGCGCAGGTCGGTCCAGTGGGCCTCGATGAACTCCAGGCACGCCTCGCGGGTGTTCTCGTTGAAGACGGTCGTCCATCCCCCGGGCACCTCGGCGAAGGCGGGCCAGAGTGAGTGCTGGCCCTCGTCGTTCACCAGGACCAGGAAACGGCCTTCGGTGTCATCGAAAGGGTTTGTGCTCATGCCCAGCGCCTCCTACGAAGACCTGACTTAGGTTAGGCTCGCCTAATTGACGGGAGTTTAGCTCTGTCCCTTCCCTCTCACAAGGAGACGTTCATGCGCCTGGGCGCGGCCGATAGGGAGAACGCCTTCGTCGGGTTCGGGCTGCCCGGCGCACCCGGCACCGACGAGTTCTGGGCGGCGGCGAGGACACCCGCGTCGGTGCCCGCCGACGGCGGTGGCTGGGTAACCCTGTTCCTGTGGCGCGGCTCTCCTGCGCGCATCGGCTTCGAGAGCTGGTCGGAGCCGGTCCCCCTGGGCCGGTGGGGTGATACGGACTGCTGGTACGCCGAGGTGCGCATGCCCGAGCGGCTGCGGGTGACCTATCAATTCCTCGTGGGCGACGCGGCGCACGCCGACCCGTTCAACCCGGTCGGTGCGGGCGGCGACCGGTCCATCGCCGCGACCCCGGACGCCCCGGCCCAGCCGCACTGGCCCGTCATCGGCGCCGGCACCGACGCCGTACTGCCGCTCCCGCGCACCCGGATCCGCTGGAGCAGCGAACGGCTCGGCGGGCGGCGCACCGTGCGAGTCCACCCGGCGGGCGGTGGCGGACCCGTGGTCCTGCTGCTCGACGGGGACGACTGGCTGTACCTGCACCCGGCCATGACCGCGTTCGACGCGGCCGTCGCCAGTGGCGAGATGCCCGCCGTCACGCTCGTCTTCCTGCCGAGCAGGGACAGGGAGACCGAGTTCGGGTGCGGACCCGCCCTGTGGGAGGCGATCCGGGACGAACTGCTGCCGCTGGTGGCGGAATCCGGCGTATCCGCCGATGTGGACCGGCTGGTGGTCGCCGGGCAGAGCATGGGCGGGCTGAGCGCGATGTACGCGGCGCTGGAGTTCCCGGACCTGGTGTCCCGCGTCGCCTGTCAGTCGGGGTCCTTCTGGTGGACACCCGACGCCATGGACCTGCCGGACCCCTTGGGCGGCCCGGTCGGCGGCACCGTCGCCGCGCGGCTGCGGGAGCGTGCCGATCTGTCCGGCCTGCGTGTCGCGTTCGACGTGGGGGAACACGAGACCCGGATGCTCCCCCACTGCGAGCTGATCGAGACCCTGGCCGAACGGACCGGCGCGACCGTACGGGTCTCGCGGTCGGCGTCGGGCCACGACCGCGCGGGCTGGCGGCAGGCCCTGCTCAGGGATGTCGCCTGGGCGCTGGGCTAGCCGGGGGCGTCAGAGCCTGGTCATATCCCCGGCCGGGCGTGCGACGCCTGGCACGCACGCTGATCCGGCCGGGGATATGACACAGGCTCTCACCTCGCCACCGCCGCGCAGTAGTCCTCGTCCGTGGCGAGGAGGTTGCGATGGGTGTCCTCTGCGGTGATGACGCCGTCGTCCAGTGCGAGGACACGGTCGGCGGCGTCCAGGAGGGCCGGGCTGCTGGTGATCACGATGGTGGTCCGGCCCCGGCGCAGCTTCGCGACGTTGCGCGCGATGAACTGCTCGGTGACCGCGTCGACGGCCGTCGTCGGGTCGTGCAGGACGAGGACATCGGTGTCGGCGGCCAGCGCCCGGGCCAGGGACAGCCGCTGGCGCTGGCCCCCGGAGAGGTTCGCACCGCGGTCGCGGACACCGTAGTCGAGTCCTTCACGGTGGAGGGCGACCACGTCGGTCAGCATGGACGCTTCGATGGCCTCGGGGACCATCCTGCTGGTGCCCAACGGGTCGATGTTCGTACGGAGGGTGCCCGCGAAGATCTCCCCGTCGTACGGGTTCACCAGCATGTACGCGCGGACCGCCTCGACCGACAGGTCCCTGAGCTCCCGCCCGCTCACCCGCACCGCTCCCTCGTACGTATCGGGCGGGACGGTCACGGCCAGAATCGACGCCAGGTCGGCCGCCGCGCGCGGCTGGTAGGCGGCGATCGCCACGAACTCACCGGCTCTCACCTGGAACTTCAGGTTGCGCAGGGAGCCGTACCGGACGCAGTCGATGTCGAGGTCGCCGCCCGCGGCCGGGTGCTCCGCCCCCGAAGCCGTCACCGGCGGCGCGGCCAGCACCAGCGCCATCCGCTCGGCCGACGCGCGCGCCATCATCACGTACTTCGGCATCTCCGAGAACAGCTTGAGCGGTTCCATGATGAACTGCGCCAGCCCCACCGCCATGACGAGTTCGCCGATGTTGATCCGGCCGCTCCACGCCAGCGAGCCCGCCGTCAGGGTCACGGCGGCGGCGAGGATCGCGTTGAGCGCCAGCGCGGTGCCCGCGTACCCGCCGTTGACCTTGGCGACCGTGATCGCCTGGTGTTTCGCCTCCGTGCTGACCTCGCGGTAGGACCGGAACGCGGCATGGTTGCCGCCGAAGCCGTGCAGCGGGCGCAGCCCGGTGATCAGGTCGGCGACCTTCGCGCCCGCCCGCGCCACCCGGGCCTGCTGCTCGCGGGTGCTGGAGCCGATCCGCTTGGACAGCACGCTCAGGACCGACAGGATCGCGACGGTTCCCACGATCACCAGCAGGCCGAGCCGCACGTCGGCCAGGCCGAGGGCGACCGCCGCGACCAGCACCGCGACCAGCGAGCTGATCAGCAGCGGCACCACCTCGATGATATCGGCCGTCTGGTCGGCGTCCTCGGTGGCGATGGTCAGCACCTCGCCGGACTTGAGGTCCACGTCCCTGGCCACCGGCTGGAGGCCACAGGCCGCGACCCTCACCCGCCAGCGGTGTGCCTCGGTCGTGTTGGCCTTCTGGAGGATGCGCATCCCGAACCGCCACGACAGCGACACCGTCGTGATGATCACCGCCAGCGCGGCGATCGACAGGCCGAGCGCGCCGAGGCTCCGGTGGCGCATCGTGTGCTCGACGATCAGGCCGAGCGCGATGGGGAAGGCCGTCTCACCCGCCTGGTAGAGGCCCATGAGGACGGTGCCCCCGGCCATGGCGCCGATGTTGCGGCGCAGTGCGGTCCGGAGGATGTCGGACCCCGGTCGGGTCCGCCGGGTGTCAGGAGTTGTCATCGAGGACTCGGGCATCGAGGTGGCGGGCCATCGCTTCCGGGGTGCGCAGGGTGAACAGGTCTCGGATGGTGATCAACGGACCGTACTCGCGGCGGAGCAGCCCGATCAGCCGCACCGCCAGCATGGAGTGCCCTCCCAGGGACACGAAGTCGCTCACCGCGCTCACCTCGTCGTCGTCCAGGTCCAGTGCCTCGGCGAAGAACTCGCACACCACGGTCTCGGTCTCGGTCGCGGGCCCCCGCTCCCCCGCTGTGGTCAGCGCGCCCAGCGGCTTGGCCTCCGGCAACGCCTTGGTGTCAGCCTTCCCGTTCACCGTCAGCGGGATGCCGTCGACCTGGGCGTAGTGCGTCGGGCGCAGGAAGTCCGGCAGCCCGGCGCCCACTTCGGTGGCCACCGTCGCCAGCTCCGCGTCCTCCAGCACCAGATAGGCGGCCAGCCGGTACGCGCCGTCGACCCGCGGATCGGGCTGGGCGACCGCGGCGACGAATCGGACCGCGGGGTGTGCCGCGAACACGGCCTCGACCTCGCCCAGTTCGACCCGGTGTCCCCGGATCTTGACCTGCTGGTCGGTGCGGCCCAGGTACATCAGGTTGCCGTCGGGCCGGCGGACGACCAGGTCCCCGGTGCGGTACATGCGCTCGCCGGGTTCGCCGAACGGGCACGCCACGAAGCGGTGCGCGGTCTGGGCGGGCTGCCCGAGATAGCCACGCGCGATGCCGATGCCCGACACATACAGCTCACCGGGCACTCCGTCCGGCAGCGGCCGCAGCCATGGATCCAGTACGTAGACATCGGTGTTGTCGATCGCCACGCCCACCACCGGGTCCTGACATTCGAAGGTGCCGACGCCGAGGGTGTTGATGGTGTACTCGGTGGGCCCGTAGAGGTTGTAGCCGACCGTCCCCTCGGTCTCGGCGAGCCGCCGCCACAGCGCCGGAGTGACGGCCTCGCCGCCCAGCAGCACCAGCGCCGGCCGCCGTTCCGGGTTGTCGAGCAGGCCCTCGGCCACCAGCTGCTGTGCGTAGGTCGGGGTCACGTTGATGACGTCGATGCCGTGCTCGAGGCAGTACTCGACCAGCCGGGGCGCGTCACGGCGCAGCTCCTCGTCGCAGATGTGCACCTCGTGGCCGTCGGCGAGCCACAGCAGCTCCTCCCACGACATGTCGAAGGCGAACGACACGGTGTGCGCGATCCGGAAAACCCGGTGGCCGTGGGCCGCCAGCACCGGCTCGAAGATCCGGCGCTGATGGTTGATCAGCATGTTGGTGAGACCCGCGTACTCGGTCACCACGCCCTTGGGCTTCCCGGTCGACCCGGAGGTGTAGATGGTGTACGCGGGGTGCCGCAGCCGGTCCGGGTCGTCCTTCGCGAACGTCACGTACGGTTTCCCCTCGGGGAGGGGCCGGTCCAGTTCGATCAGGTCACCGGTGAGCCGGGGCGACACCGCGCTCACGGTGAGGATCACGTCCGGGCGGGCGTCCGCGACGATCGCGGCGATCCGCTCATCCGGGTGGTCCAGCTCCAGCGGAACGTACGCGGCGCCCACACGCAGCACCGCGAACAGCGCCACGATCGAGTCGAGGGAGCGCGGGATCGCGAGGCCCACGGTCGTCTCGGGGCCGATGCCACGCCCCGCGAGCACACCGGCCACGGCGCGGCCGCGGTCCCGCAGCTCGGCGAAGGTCATGGTCGAGCCGTGGGCGACGAGCGCCACCCGCCGCGGGTCGCGGTCCGCCGCCTGGTCGAACCGGTCGACCACGGTGTCCGTACCGATGTCCGTACGCGCCCCCCGCGAGGGTTTTGGCCCCAGCCCCCGCAGCGCGCCGACCGGCCCGGTCGACCGGGCCAGGTCGTCGAGCACACGCAGGTAGTCATCGAGGAGGCGGCGGGCGTTGCCGGTGTCCTCGTCGCGGTACTCCAGCTTGACCGTGAGCCGGTCGCCGGGCGTGACGACCCAGGTGAACGGGTAGTGGGTGGAGTCATCGGCCGTCACCGAGGTGATGCCGTGCCGGGCGTTCATCTCGGCGAACGCGTCCATGTCCAGAAAGTTCTGCAGCACGAACAGGTTGTCGAACAGGGTGTCGTGCCCACTGGCTCGCTGGATCTCCCCGAGCCCCAGGTGCTCGTGCTCCATCGCCTCGACCCTGGCCGCCTGTACGGCCGACAGATACGCGCCGACCGTGTCGTCCGGCCGGGCCCGCGTCCACATGGGCACGGTGTTGAGCAGCACGCCGACGATGTCGTGCAGCCCCTCGCCCTCCCGGCCGGAGACGGTCACGCCGAACACGGCGTCGCCACGGCCCGTGTGTGCGCCCAGCAGGAGGCCGAACGCGCCGGTCAGCACCGAGTTCAGGGTGACGCCGTGCGCTTTGGCCGCCTCCCTCAGCGACTCCGATTGTCCGGCGGACAGCGTGTGCACGTGCGCGCGCGGCAGATCGTCCGAGAGGGCGGGCGCCGGTCCGGCGAGCAGTGTCGGGCCGGGGAGACCGGCCAGGTGCTCCGCCCAGAAGCGCTCCGATGCGGCGGAGTCCCTGGCATCGAGCGCCCGGGCGTGGTCCTCGAAGCTCGGCGTGGCCGGGGTCGGGGCGGGCAACTCGCCCTCGAGAACGGCCTGGTAGGCGTCGAACAGGTCCCGCAGCACGATCTCGCGGGACCAGCCGTCCCACAGCAGCAGGTGGTAGCTGAGCAGCAGCCCGTCGTGGTCGTCGGGCAGCCGCACCACGGTCATCCGGATCAGCGGCGGCTCACCCGGGTCGAATCCGGTGTCACGGTCCCGGGTGCGCAGGGCGTCGACTTCCGCGTCCGTGGCGAGAGCGAACGTGCGGACATCGACCCGTCGGCCCGCCCCCAGGACCTGGACCGGGTTTCCGTCGTCGTCGGTGGTGAAGCCGGCGCCCACGGCCGGATGCCGCTCGATCACGTACGCCATCGCCTCGGCCAGCGCGTCGGTGTCCAGGCGCCGGTCGAAGGTGAACCAGCTCTGCGCGACATAGTGTCCGGCCGGGCCCGCCATCTGGGCCTGGAAGAACAGGCCCCGCTGGAGCGCGGTGACCGGTGCGGTGCGCTCGGCCGTCGCGGAGGCGTCCGCGATGTGTTCCAGTGCGCGCCGCCAGTGTTCGGTGATCTCGTCCGGGACGCCCTCGGCGAGGGTGAAGTCCGTGTGCAGGCTTCCGGTGGCCGCGTCGGTCCAGGCGTTGACCTCGACGGCGTACGGGCTGCCCTGATCGCCGCCGGTGAGACGCGGCGCCTGGGACTCGCCGCCCCGGCCGAGGTAGTTGAACAACACCTGTGGGCGTGGGTTGAGCAGCGGCGCCGTCTGCGGGTTGAGGTACCTGAGCTGGCCGTAGGCGACGTGCGCCCGCTCGTCCGGCTGGCGTTCGGCCACTTCGTACGCCGCCGCGACGGGGTCGGTGTGCGCGGTGAGCCGTACGGGCGCGATGGAGGTGAACCAGCCGACCGTGCGGGTGTAGTCGTGGTGTTCCAGCGCCGGGACCCGACCGTGCCGCTCCAGCTCGATCGCGAGATCGGTGGGCGATGGCTGGACGCGGGTCAGCGCGGTGCGCAGCGCGCCGCACAGCAGCTCGGTGAGGCCGACGCCGAGTGCGGCGGGCGCGGTACGCGTCAGGCGGTCGCTCACGTCGGGGGCGAGCACGACGGTGGTATCGCGCAACACCCCGACTGTCGGGAGCAGTTCGGGCGCCTGGAGGGTGGTGACCCAGTGTCCGAGGTCGTCGGCGGCATGGGTGGCTCGGAGGGCCAGCGCCTCGGCGTACTCGGCGTACGACGTGGTCGGCGGCGGCAGGGTCTCCCCGCGCAGGGCGGTGGCCAGGTCGTCCAGCAGGACCAGCCAGGACACCGAGTCGACGGCGAGGTGGTGCACGGTGACCACCAGGGTCCGGCTCGCCTCCAGCCACGAGAACGCGACCACGTCCCCGGACTCGGGATCGAGCCGTCCGGCGGCCTCGTTCGCCACGGCCGTCGCGTCGGCCGTGTCCGCCCGTACGACCGTCATCTCGACGTCGGGCTCGGTGTGCAGGGCCCACACTCCGTGCTCGACGCGCAGCCGCAGCCGGAGGGCCGGGTGCGCGGCCACGACGGCGTTCGCGGCGCGCTCGACGTCGGCGAATCCGGTGCCCTCCGGGGCCACCAGCGTTCTGGCCTGGGCGAACCGGGCGAGCGATCCGCCCAGTTCCCGCTGGCGCAGGATGATCGGCGTCGGCGTCAGTGGGCCGTCCTCGCGGCGGACGGGCGCGGGCGCGGGGGCGGCCCGCGGTGTGGGCGTTCCCAGGTGCTCGGCGAGCGCACGAGGTGTCCTGAACAGGAACACGTCCCGTGGCGCGATCGCCAGGCCGAGCGCCCTGGCCCGGTTGATCACGGTGATGGCGACGATGCTGTCGCCTCCGGCGCGGAAGAAGTCGGTGTCGGCGTCCACGGCGGAGCCAGGCAGGCTTTCGGCGAAGATGTCGACGAGCACAGGCAGTGCGGCCACAGCAGCGTCTTCGTCCGCGAGTGCGTCGTGGCTGGTCGCGCCCCGCGGCGGAGCCGCATTCGGATACAGCCCCGCGCCCCTTCGGGCGCGCTCGATCAGGGCTTTGCGATCCAGCTTGCCATTCACCGTCAACGGCAGTGCGTCTACTGGCAGCACCCGCCCCGGCACCATGTGCACAGGCAGCTTCGTGGACAACAGCTCGGTGACATCGCGCGGCACCCGGCCCACGATGTGCGCGACCAGGTGGTCGCCGCTGTCCGCCACGGTGACGGCCACGTCGACCACACCCTCGAGCTCCCTGACCGCGCCTTCCACCTCGGCCAACTCGATCCGGAATCCCTTGAGTTGGACCTGGTCGTCGGAGCGTCCGATGAACTCCAGCTCACCGTCGAGGGTGCGGATGGCGAGGTCGCCCGTGTGGTACATGCGGGAGCCGTCGCCCGCGAACGGGTTCGCCACGAAACGGCCCGCGGTGAGCCCCGGCCTGCTCAGGTAGCCGAGCGAAACCTGGTCGCCGGCGACGTAGATGGCGCCCACTCGGCCCGGCGGCACCGGCCGGAGCCGGTCGTCGAGCAGATGGATGACCAGGCCGGGGATCGGGCCGCCGATCGGGCTGGCATCGCCGCCGAGACCGAAGTCGTCATCGGTCAGTACCCGGTGGGTGACATGGACGGTGGTCTCGGTGATGCCGTACATGTTGACCAGCTCGGGCGATCCGGTGCCGTGCCGCTCGATCCAGCCGCGCAGCCGCCCGAGGTCCAGCGCCTCGCCGCCGAAGATGATCCGGCGCAGCGCGGGCAACGGCTCGCCCGTCTGCCGGTCGGCCTCGATGAACTGGTAGAACGCCGACGGGGTCTGGTTGAGCACGGTCACTCCGCGGTCGCGGACCAGCCGGTGGAAGTCGACCGGCGAGCGGGTCAGCCCGTACTCCGGCACCAGCAGCTCACCGCCGTGCGCCAGCGCGCCCCACAGCTCCCAGACCGCGAAGTCGAAGGAGAAGGAGTGGAACTGGACCCAGACGTCATGCGGTCCGAAGTCCGTGTCCGGCCGGGTGTTCGCGAGCAGGGTCACCACGCTGGAGTGCGGGACGACGACACCCTTGGGTCTGCCGGTCGATCCGGACGTGTAGATGACGTACGCGGGGTCGTGCCACCCCACCTCCGGCCCGGCCTCCGTATCGGTCCGCGGCAGCTCGTCTCCCGGTACCAGCACACGGGCCGGCACGCCCGCCCGGGCCAGCAGCCGTGTGAAGCGGTCCCGCTGTTCACGGTCCACGAGAACGACCTGCGGAGCGGCGTCGGCGAGGATGTACTCCAGCCGTCCGTCCGGGTACGCCGGGTCCAGCGGTACGTACGCGCCGCCCGCGGTGACGATCGCGACCAAGGCGACCACCTGCTCGACGGAGCGTGGGACGGCGATGGCGACCCGCTTGCCGGGCCGGACCCCGGCGGCGCGCAGGGTCGAGGCCAACTCGTCCTTCGCGTCGCCCAGTTCGCCGTAGGTCAGCGACCGGGTACCGCCGTCGAGGGCGCACTGGGTCACGGCGGTGGCGGCCGGGTCGCGGTGCGCGGCGGCGTCGAACAGTGCCCCCAGGGTCGTCGGGGTGATCGGCTCGGGACGCCGGTCGCTCTCCGGCGTCAGGTCGTCGACGGGGACGTCCGGCCGGGTGAGCAGGTGGGTGAACGTGTGGGCGAACGTGCGCAGGATCGCCTGGGCGCCCGACTCCCGCAGCAGTTCGCCGTCGTAGATCAGGTCGAAGCGCGGACGGCCGTCCGGTGCGCGCTCCACCACCAGCGTCAACGGGTAGTGCGGAGCGCCCTCGTTGACGATGTCGGTGATGACCAGCGTGTCGTCGGGCCGCCGCAGGGCGTCCACATCGGTCGCCACGTCGAACACCACCAGGGTGTCGAACAGGGCGCCCACGCCGGCCTGGCGGCCGATCCTGGCCAGCGAGACATGCTGGTGCGGCAGCACCGCGCTCTGGTGTTCCCGCACGGAGGCGAGCAGATCACGCGCCGTGGTGGTACGGGCCCAACGGGCCCGCACGGGGATCGTATTGATGAACAGACCCACCATGTCCTCGATGCCGGGCACCTGGGCGTCACGCCCGGACACCGTGGAACCGAACACCACGTCCCTGCCGTGCAGGATGGAGCCCAGGGTCACCGCCCAAGCGCTGTGCACGGCCACGCTCATCGGCACGCCGGCCGCCCGGACGGCCGCGTCGATGTCGTCCTCCGGCTCCACGGCGGTGTCGGCGAACCGGTCGGACGGGGTGTGGCCCTCGGCGACCAGCGAAGGGCCGGGCAGCCCGGCGAGCTGGTCGCGCCATACGCGGTCGCTCTCGTCGTCGTCACGTCCGGCGAGTCGGCGCACGTATGCGGAGAAGCCGACGACCGGGTACAGGGTCCCCGGCGCGTGGTACTCGGCGAGCAGCGCCCGGAGCAGGGGCGGCACCGACCAGCCGTCGGCGATGATGTGGTGCACGGTCTGCACCAGGACGTTCCGGCCGGGGCCCCCGCGGATGAGCGTGTACCGCATCAGCGGCCCGTCGGCCAGGTCGAACCCGGCTCGCCGGTCCCGCTCGGCGAGGTCGCGGACCTCGTCGTCGGTGACGCCGGGGCGGTCCACCGTGCTGAAGGGCGCCTCCACACCGCTCTCCAGGACGGAGACCACACGGCCGTCGGCGAGGGCCGTGAACCGTGCGGCCAGGTTCGGGTACAGCGTGAGGACCCGGGTGGCCGCCGCCGCGAGCCGGTCGGCGTCCACCGCGCCGTCCAGTGTCAGCAGCTGCTGTTCGACGTAAGCGCCGGCCGAGTCGTCGTCGAAGACGGAGTGGAAGTACAGGCCCTCCTGCAACGGGGTCAGCGGCAGGATGTCGCGCAGGGCCGGGCCGTCCAGGGCATCGACGTCGGCCTGCGTAAGGGGCACGAGCGGGAAGTCACTGGGAGAGTGGCCGCCCCGGTCGAGCGAGGCCAGCCCGGCCAGGGCCGTCCGGAAATACCCGCCGAGGGTCGCGATGTCCTCGTCGGTGAACATGCCGTCGGGCCAGGAGATGGTGGTGACCAGTTCGTACTCGCCGGTGGCGGCGGGTTCGGCGATCGCGTTGAACTCCAGGGGGCGCGGCAGCCGCATCCTCGGGTCGCGCTTTTCGCCCAACTGTGCTGTGGTGCGCGCGAGTTGCCAGTTGCCGGTGGTTCCCGCGTCGAAGCGGCCCAGGTAGTTGAAGAGCACCTGTGGTGCGGGCGTGTCGAACTCGACGTGGGTCAGGTACCGCAGGGCGCCGTACGAGACGCCGTTGTCCGGCACGCGGGCGAGGTCCTCCTTGACCGCCTTGAGCGCGGCGGTCAGATACTCGGGGTCGGTGAAGTCGGCCGCCGCGCCGGGATCCACGGTCACCGGGAACAGGGTGGTGAACCAGCCCACGGTCCGCGACAGCGCGGGCTCGAAGCCGGCGGAGTCCGCCACGAACTGTCCTTCGCGGCCGTGGCCCTCCAGTTCGATGTGGGCGAAGGTCTGCTCCTGCCCCAGGTCGCGGCGCCACCGGGCGAGGGCGACGGCGAGTCCGGTCAGCAGGACGTCGTTGACACCCGCGTGGAACTTCGCGGGTATCTCGCCCAGCAGCGCGGCCGTGGCCTCGGGGCCGACCGAGATGGCCCGGAGCCGCTCCGTCGCCACGGTGTCGGCCGTGGAGAGCGCGCGCCGGCCCACCGGTTGGTCCTCGCCCGGCAGGGGACGCCAGTAGGAGGAGGCATCCGCGTCGAACGCCGCGCGCTCCAGCAACTGCGTCCAACGCCTGAACGACGTGCCCACCGGGGGCAACTCGATCGGCGCGCCCGAGGCGAGCTGCCGCCACGCGGTGGCCAGGTCGTCCATCAGGATCCGCCAGGACACTCCGTCGATCACCACGTGATGGGCGATCAGGACCAGTTGCCGCGCCTCACGGCGCCAGACCGCACGCAGCATCACGCCGCCCTCCGGGTCCAGCCCTTCGGTGGCGAGCGCCACGCACTCGTCGAGCGGCCGGTCGCTCTCCTGCCATCCCGGGGCGGCCCGGTCCGCCGCCGGGATGTCGAAGCTCCAGCGTTCGCCGCGCACCAGCTTGGCGCGCAACATGTCGTGCCGCTGGATCAGGGCGGTGAGGATCTCGTCGAGCGTGTCGGCGGTCAGGTCCGCCGGGGTGTTCAGCACGACCGACTGTACGAAGCCGTCGATCGCGTCCGTGGTGTCGCCGAGCCACCGCACGATGGGCGATCCCACGACGGTACCGGTCGCGACATCGCGGTGGTCCACGGTGGAGACGTCTTCGCGGCTCGCCACCGCTGCCAGTGCTCCCACGCTGCCGTGGGTGAAGATCTGCCGTGCCGTGACGTAGAGCCCCGCGTCGCGCAGTGCGCTCAGCAGGGAGATCGACAGGATGCTGTCTCCGCCGAGTTGGAAGAAGTCCTGGTCGACACCGACCTCGTCGAGCCGCAGCACCGCCGCGACGGCCGCGCACACCGCGTGCTCGTTCTCGGTGGTGGGTTGTTTGAGCGAGCCCGTCGGGCCCGCGGGCTCCGGCAGCGCGCCCCGGTCGAGCTTGCCGTTCGCGGTGAGCGGGAACTCCGTCATCACGACGATTTGGGTGGGCACCATGTACTCCACCATGTGTTCGGTGGCCCACGCCCTGACCTCGTCCGCCCGCAGCTCCTGGCTGCCGGCGGCCGGGATCACGTATCCCACCAGGTAGGTGCCGCCGGTCGCGTGCTTCTTCGCGACGACGCAGGTGTGCCGTACTCCGGGGTGCTCCGCGAGACCGACCTCGACGTCCTCGATCTCCAGCCGCATACCGCGGATCTTGATCTGGTTGTCGGCCCGGCCGAGGAAGTCCAGTGATCCGTCCGGGGTGTACCGCGCGAGGTCACCGGTCCGGTACAGCCGGGACCCGTCCGAGGCGAAGGGGTTCGCCACGAACCGGGACGCCGTCAGGCCGGGCGCGCCCACGTATCCGCGTCCCAGCAGGAACCCGCCCACGTAGAGTTCGCCGCCGACCCCGACCGGGACCGGGCGCAGTTCGTCGTCCAGCACATACAGCTGGGTGTTGGGGTTGGCCTTGCCGATCGACGTCGACAGCCGTTCCGCCGCCCCCCGGTAGATGACGTGCGAGACACCGATCGTCGTCTCGGCCGGGCCGTAGCCGTGGTACATGGGGATGTCGAGCCGGGTGCGGAACCGCTCGTACAGCTCCGGGGTCAGCACCTCCCCGCCGCACCACACATGCCGCAGGCTGTCCAGCCTCCCGGAGTCGCCCGCGATCTCCAGCAGCACGTCCAGCATGGACGACACCAGGTATGTGAAGGTGACGCGCTGTTCGGCGATCACGCTCAGCAGGTGGTGCGGATCGCGTTCGCCGTCGGGCCGCAGGATCACCAGCCTGGCGCCGGACACCAGCGGCAGGAAGATCTCGTTGATGGAGATGTCGAAGGACAACGGCGCCTTGAACAGCGACGCGTCGTCGTGGCCGAAGCCCAGGATCTCGTTCGTCTGCCACAGCAGGCGTTCGCTGATCGCCGCGTGCCGGATCATCGCGCCCTTGGGCCGCCCGGTCGAACCGGACGTGAAGATCACGTATGCCAGGGCGTCGCCGGGGACGGTGACCGCGGGGCCCTCGGTGGGCTGGGAACCGAAGCGCCAGTCGCCGAGGTCGACGGCCACGGCGTCCGGTTCGGCCGGATCGCGTTCGCCCGAGTCGTTGAGCTGCACCACGACCTTGGCGTCTTCGATGACGACGGCCCGGCGCGCGGCCGGCCACTTCGGGTCGAGCGGCACGAACGCGCACCCCGCCTGGAGTACGGCGAGCAGTCCGATCACCATGTCGGCGGAGCGGCGCAGTGAGATGCCGACGACCTGTTCGGGGCCCAGTCCGCGGGCGATGAGGTGGTGGGCCAGCTGGCCGGCCAGCCCGGCCGCCTCACGGTAGGTCAGCGACCGGTGCTCATCGACGATGGCGACCGCGTCCGACCTGGTCCGCGCGTGCTCATGGAACATCTCCACGATGGTCGGGCGGACCCGGTCGGCCTCGGTGTCGTTCCACCCGGCCAGGGCCTCGAGCCTCGCCGCCACGCCGGCCGGGCCGATGGTGCCGATGGGCCGGTCCGGGAATTCGGCCAGGTCGTCCAGTGCGAGCTGCGCATCGGCCGGCCCGACGCCTCCCGGCAGGACGATGCTCCGCCCGTCCGCGCCGATCTCCCAACCGTCAGGCGCGGTACCGCCGTTGTCGGCCCATCCGAGGACGTCGGCGAACAGCGTGCCGGGGGTGAGGTCGATACCGTCGGGGCTCCGGCCCGTCGCCCAGTACGACAGCCCGATGGCGCACGCTTCCGTGATGGTCCGGTCGGAGAAGTCACCGATCCGCCGGCGTACGTCGGCAACACGTGCGGGAGAAAGCAGTACGCGACGAGCGCTCGGTTCCACCATCGAGGACTCAGCATCCCTTCCGCGTCATGAAAAGCTCATCTGAATCAGGGGTCGCTAACTGCCTTCTCGCCAGGCCCGCCACAGTCGCGCATACCGGCCGCCCAGAGCCACCAGCTCCTCGTGGGTTCCCTGCTCCACCACGCGTCCCGTGTCCAGCACGGCGATCCGGTCCGCCGCCATCGCCTGGGTCAGCCGGTGCGCCACGAACAACGTGGTCCGGCCGGAGCACGCGGCCAGCACGGCCCGCTCCAGCTCGGCGGCGCCCTCGCTGCCCGCCTCCGCGGTCGACTCGTCGAGCACCACCACCGGCGAGCGGGCCAGCACCTGCCGGGCCAAGGCGATCTGGGCGACCTTGGTGACGTCCAGCCGCTGTCCGCCCTCGCCGACCATGGTGTTCAGCCCGTCGGGCAGCGCGTCGACCCACCCATCGGCGCCGACCGTGCGCAACGCGTCCATCAGCTCGGCGTCGGTCGCCTCCGGCGCGGCCAGCCGCAGATCGGCGGCGAGCGGACCGGAGAACACATGCGTGTCCTGCGTCAGGATGCTCACCATGGCCCGCGCCCCGGCCTCGTCCAGACCGGCGAGGTCGGTCCGCCCGATACGCACCGACCCGGCCTGCGGGGTTCCGATGCCCGCGATCAGCGCGGCGAGGGTCGTCTTGCCCGCACCCGTCGCCCCCACCAGCGCGAGCGAGCCGCCCGCCGGGATCGTCAGGCTGACGTCCCGGAGGACCGGCTCCTCGGCGCCGGGATAGCGAAACGTCAGCCCCTCCACCGTCACCGGGTACGGCACGGCGTCCACCGGTGCGACGGCCGTGTCGCCCACCAGCCGGTCCCCCGCGGCCTCCCCGACCACCCCGACCAGCCGGGTCAGGCTCGCGCCCGACTTCTGTGCCTCGTCGAAGGTGAACATGATGGAGCCCAGCGGGGTGAACAGCCGGTGGAACATCAGCGGGGCCGACGACACCTCGCCCAGGCTGGCGGCATCGGCCTCCAGCAGGGCGTACCCCACCACGATGATCAGGACCAGCCCGATGAACTCGGCGCGGTTCTCCCTGCCGACGAACCGGCCGAAGAACCGGAACACCTCGATACCGAAATTGCGCACTCGCCACGACTCGCTGGTGACCTGCTCGCGGAAGGCGCCCTCGAGGCGGTACGCCCGGACCGTGTCGATCCCGTTCAGGCCACTGATCAACGCCTGTGCGCGGTCGGCCTGGGCCGCCCGCTGCTTCTGGTAGAGCGGAGCGGACCGGGGAAGGTACCAGCGCAGGGCCAGCGCGTACGCGGGCAGCGCACCGGCGCCCGCCAGGCCGAGCCGCCAGTCCAGTCCGAACATGCCGACCGTGGCGATGAGGACCAGCACTCCCGCCGAGAACACGGTGGGGACGGCGGTGCGGATGCCCTTGGACAGCACGGCCACATCGTCACCGACCCTGGACAACACGTCTCCCCGGCCGACCTGCTCGATCCGCGCGCTCGGCAGCCCCAGCACGGCACGGACGGCGCCTTCCCGCAGCCCCGCGAGCAGATCCGCGCCGAGCCGCCCGATGAGATAGGTCGACACCGCGGTGGGGGGGGCCGGGGGGGGCCGGCGGGGCCCCCCCCCCCACCCCCCGGGGGAGCGGGGGCGGGCGCGGGGGGCCCGGGGCCCCCCCCCCCCGCCCCCGGCCCCCCCGCAGACCCGCGGGGCGGCGGG